>NZ_AP027080.1:4795000-4994678 GCF_030295405.1 Mesoterricola silvestris
CCCGGCGCGAAGCACCCTGTTAACGCTGCAAACAAGGATGTTCGCAGGACGTCTCAGGACCCCTCGGCCCGCCAGGCCAGTCCGGACGCCACGTCCCGCGCGATCTGGGCCCGCAGCTCCTCCACGCCGGCGAAGCGCATTTCGCCCCGGATCCGGTGGAGGAAACGCACCGCGAGAGGGGCTCCGTACAGATCCCCCTGGAAGCCGGGCAGGTGGGTTTCCACCGTGATGGCCCGGCCCTGGAAGGTGGGCTTCTCCCCCACGTTGGTGAGGCCCCGCAGGGGGCTGGGGAGGTGGGGACCCGCCACTTCCGTGACGTAGACGCCGTTGCCGGGCAGCTGCCCCTGCTCCCAGGCCAGGTTTGCGGTGGGAAAGCCCATCTGGCGGCCCCGGCGCTCCCCTTCCACCACGATCCCGGTGAGGGCGTAGGGATGGCCCAGCAGCGCCGCGGCCTCCTCCACGTCGCCCGCTTCCAGCGCCGCGCGGATGCGGGTGGACGAGAGGTGCCCCCCGTCCGGCGCGCGCAGGGCGTGGGCATGGATCTCGCAGCCGGCCTGCCGGCCCCAGGCCTCCAGCGCGTCGAGGGTGCCCGCGCGGTCCTTGCCGAAGCGGAACTGGCGGCCCACGTGCAGTTCCCGAGGGGCCAGGGCCCGCTCGAGGCCCTCCAGGAAGGCGGCGGGGCTCAATTCGGAAAAGGCCCGGCTGAAGGGGATCACCCAGGCCAGGTCCATGCCCGCGATGCGGAAGGCCTCCAGGCGCTGGGGCAGCGTCATCAGGAGCTTGGGCTTGCGCTCGGGCGCGACGACGACGGAGGGGTGCGGATCGAAGGTGACCACCGCGGCGGTCAGGCCCAGCTCCCGGGCCCGGGAAGCCGCCAACTCCAGCACGGCGTGGTGGGCGGCGTGGACGCCGTCGAAGTTCCCGAGGGTGACCACGCAGGGGCCTTGGGCGGGGGCGGCCTCCAGGGCATGGGTCCAGATGCGCATCAGGCCCTGCCTTTGCCCGGACGGGTGGTCCACAGGCTCGAAAGGATGCAGCCCGCGAGGATCGCGCCGATGGCCAGGAGCGAATGCAGGATGGGGACGTGGATCCATTCGGCGATGCACATCTTCACGCCCACCAGGGCGAGGATCACCGCCAGGCCGATGCTGAGGTGGTGGAACCGGTCCACCATCCTCGCCAGGAGGAAGTAGAGGCTGCGCAGGCCCAGGATGGCGAACACGTTGCTGGTGTAGACGATGAAGGGGTTCCGGGTCACGGCCAGCACGGCGGGAATGGAATCCACGGCGAAGACCAGGTCGGTCACCTCCACCACCACCAGCACCAGGAACATGGGGGTCGCGAAGGTGCGGCCCCCCTTGCGCACCAGGAGCTTCGTGAAGCCGCCCTCGGGATCGAAGGGCAGGACGCGCTGGAAGGCCCGGGCCACGGCCCCGTCCTTGGGATCACCGGGCTCCTCGTCCCTGTGGACCAGCATCTTCACGCCGGTGTAGATGAGGAATCCGCCGAACACGAAGGTCATCCACGCGAAGCGCTGCAGCAGGGCGGTGCCCGCCAGGATCATCACGGCCCGCATCACCAGGGCGCCCAGGACGCCCCAGTACAGCACCCGGTGCTGGTTCCTGCGCGGAACCTGGAAGGACGTGAAGACCAGGACGAATACGAAAAGGTTGTCGACGCTGAGGGACTTCTCCAGCAGGTAACCCGCGAGGTACTCGCCGGCGTGGACGGGCCCCATGTATTTGAGGATGAGGCCGTTGAAGGCCAGGGCCAGGGCGATCCACACGGCGGTCCACAGCCCGGACTCCCGGATCGACGGCTCATGGGCGGAGCGGTTGAAGACCCCCAGATCCAGGGCCAGCATGGCGAACACGAGGACGTGGAACCCCAGCCAGGCCCACCAGGGTGCGGATTCGAGCAATGCGTGGAACAAGTTGCCTCCAGATCCTCCAGTTTAGGGGAAGATTCCAGCATGAGCCTCCCACGCTTTTTCCTCACCCAGGCCGACCTCCCCCGGGAGGGCTCCCTCCTCCCCCTGGAACCGGCCCAGGCCAAGCATCTCTGGGTGCTGCGCCTGGGCGCGGGGGCCGCGCTGGAACTGGTGCTTCCCTCGGGGCCCTGGAAGGCGGACCTGGCCGAGATCACCAAGGACCGGGCCGTGGCCCGCCTCGTGCGGCCCCTGGAGGAACAGCGGGAGCCGGCCTTCCCGGTCCACGCCTGGATTCCCCTCACGGCCCAGCTGTCGCTCCTGGACGACGTGCTGCCCGGCCTCGTTGAACTGGGCGCCACCTCCATCCAGCCCGTGGCCTACGAGCGCAGCGAGTACGACCCCGCCAAGACCCAGGCGCGCTTCGAGCGGTGGGAGCGCATCATCCGGGGCGCCTGCGAGCAGAGCCACCGGTCCCGGATCCCCGCCCTGGGCCAGCCGGCGGAATTCGATGCCCTGCTCGGGGTGGATGTGCCCCAGCGCTGGGTGGCCTACGAAGTGCGCGCCGGGGAGGGCAACCCCCGCCTTGAACCCGGTCCCGTCGCCTTCACCAGCGGGCCCGAGGGGGGGATCACCGACGCCGAATTCGCCGCCTTGACCGGTGCCGGGTGGAAACCGGTCACCCTCGGGGGAAGCATCCTGAGGGCCGTCACCTGCCCCGTGGCCCTGCTGGGAGCCATCCGGTTCCAGAACCCCCGGTGAACCCCGGGAACGCCGGGGCCGCGGGGGCATCCAATGGGGTGGAGGCGTCCCCATGTCCATGTTCAGAACGCTCGTCGCAGGCACCCTGGCCACCCTGGCCCTTTCGGGGGCCGATGTGAAGCCCGGCGTCCCGGCGCCCCCCTTCACGGCCCAGGACCAGAACGGCAGGACCGTCAAGCTGGCCGATTTCACCGGGAAATCGGTCGTGGTGCTCTATTTCTACCCCAAGGACGACACCCCGGGCTGCACCAAGGAAGCCTGCTCCCTCCGGGACGGCTTCGACCGGATCAAGGCGAAGGGCGCCGTCGTCCTGGGGGTCAGCGCCGACGACGTGACGAGCCACGCCGCCTTCTCGGAGAAGTACCACCTGCCCTTCCCCATCCTGGCGGATCCGGGTCACGCCATCATCGACGCCTACGGGGTCCGGATGCCGGTGATAGGCGTGGCCAAGCGGGTCACCTTCATCATCGGGAAGGACGGGATCGTGAAGGACGTCCTCAGGGACGTCAAGGCCGCGGAACACGACGAGCAGGTGCTGAAGGCCCTCGCTAGCCTTTGACGATCACCCACAGGCCGACGCCGATGAAGGCCGCCCCGGCGGCGTATTTCACCATGTGCTCCGGGATGAGCCTGAACAGGGCTCCCCCCACCAGGACGCCGATGGCCGTGGCGCACACCAGGGCGGCGCTGGCGGCGAGGAACACCGTGAGGAGGGCCCCCGACCGCGCCGTGGCCGTCATGGCGGCGAGCTGGGTCTTGTCGCCCAGCTCCGCCAGGAACACGGTGACAAAAGTTGCCCAGAACAAGGATTTGCTCATCGAATTCTCCCTTGACAGTCTAGACGAACCGAATTTCGGGCACACTTTAGGAATGTCACTGGCTCACTTCGATCTCCCAACCTCGTACGTTGATTCGCCCGAGACGCTCGCGGAAGCGCTGCCCCACTGGTTCGCGGCCAATCTCCTCGCGGTGGACATCGAGTGCAGCCTGACGGGATTCCATCACTGCGTACTGGCGCTCCTCCAGGTGGCCACCCACGACCGGTCCTGGCTTGTGGACCCCATCGCCATCCCCCAGCTCATGAAGCCGACCCTGGAGGCCATGGCCGAGGTGCCCTGGATCGTCCACGACTTCTCGGGCGACGGCATCGTGTTCAAGCGCATCTACGACGTGGTGCCCTCCTCGGTGATGGACACGATGCTCCTGGCCCGCACCCTGGGGTACCCCCAGCCCGGCCTCAAGACCATGGCCCGCCTGAAGCTCGGGGTGGAGATCCCCAAGGAGGAGCAGGACTCCAACTGGATGTACCGGCCCCTGCGGCCGGCCCAGATCAGCTACGCGGCCCGGGACGCGGCCCTGCTGCTGCCCCTGCTGCGCACCCTGGCCATCGAGGCCGACGCCCGGCGCGACGATCCGGAGGTGGGACCCCGCCTGGCCCAGCTCCCCGGCGAGATGCGTCGCACCATCCAGCGGGTGCGGTCCTACCGTCCCCCCACCGACCATCCCGTGGTGGACAAGGTCCGCCACATGGGCCTGGGCGACACCGCCGTGGAGCGGGCCCGCCGCCTGACCCACCTGCGACACCTGTGGGGCAACCAGGGGGACGTGGCCGCGGTGATGGAACTGGGCAACCGGTGGATCCTGGCGCGGCTGGAGCATCCCCCCAAATCCAGGGAAGCGCTGGAGCGGTGCATTCCCAATCCGCGGTTCCGGCGGACCCGGCTGGACGAACTCTGGGCCGTGTTCGAATCGAAATAAGGCGCCCGGCCCTGGCGGTCGATGGGATGATGGACCACCACCTTGATCCAGGAGCCCGGATGAACCAGGAAGATTTCATCATCACCTTCCCCAAGGCCCTCGCCGGCTTTCCGACCCTGACCGAATTCCGGGTCTTCGAGCCGGAAGGCACGTACCCCCTGAAATTCATGCAGGCCGTGGCTTCGCCGGACATCTCGTTCGCTTGTATGGACGCCGCGACGGTGAAGCTGGACTACGACGTGCCCCTGTCCCCGGAGGAGGCCCAGGTCCTCGCCCTGGAGAAACCCGAGGATGCCCTGGTGCTCGTCATCGTGGTGGTGCCGGGGGAGGATCCCCGGCGCATGACGGCCAACCTGGCGGGCCCCCTGGTCCTCAACACCCGCACCCGCACGGGCGTCCAGGTCCAGCTGGACACCCGGATCTTCCCCCTGCAATTCCCGGTGTTCCTGCCCCGTGGCGAGGGGGAGATCGGGTTCCCCGCCGGGCTCATCGGCTTCCCGGAACTCCGGCGCTTTGAACTGCTGGAGCCCTCCGACGCCTACCCCCTCAAATTCCTCCAACCCGTCGAGCGCGAGGATATTCATTTCGTGTGCATCGATGTGGCGGCCATCAAGGGGGATTACCAGGTGCCCCTTTCCGGCGAGGATGCCAGCGCCTTGGCCATCGAGGCCCCCTCCGAGGCCCTGGTGCTGGCCCTGGTGGTCATTCCCGAGGATCCCCGCCACATGACCGCCAACCTGGCCGGGCCCATCCTCATCAACCTGCGCACCCGGCAGGGACGCCAGGTGGTGCTCAATACCGAGCAGTTCCCCCTGAAGTTTCCCGTCATATCAGACAAGTAGCCTGAAAGGTCCCCATGCTTGTCATCACCCGGAAGCTGGATCAATCACTAATTATCAATGGAAATATCGAAGTCCTGGTCGTGGGCGTGAGCAAGGACGGGGTCCGCCTGGGCATCAAGGCCCCCAAGGAAGTCCAGGTGCACCGCCGCGAGGTTTTCGATGCCATTGCCGAGGTGAACCGGGCGGCGACCGCCCAGGGCCGGGGCCGGGATCTCACCCTCCAGGACGCCGCCGCCCTCCTGCGGGCAAGGTTGCCTAAAGTCAAACCGGCGAAGGACCGATAAGAATGATTCAGGAGTAGCCCCGTGGACGTGAGTCTTTCCGTGGACAGCTTGATGAGCCAGCAGGCGAGCATGACGCAGGCGGCCCTGGGCGTCGGGGTGGAGCGCAAGGTCCTGGACATGGCCCAGGCGGAGGGCGCCGCCCTGGTCCGCCTCATCGATTCCGCCGGAGGCCTGGGCGGAAACATCAACACCTACGCCTAACCGGTTCCCCAGGGGGTTCGCCATGAAGGTTTCAAGCATCCAGCCGCATCCGCAGGCCACCAAGGTGGAAACGCCCAAGCAAGCTCCCGTCCAGGCCCAGCAGAAGGCCCAGGAGGCCCCCAAGCCCCCGCCCCCCGCCCACCTGGGCAAGACCATCGACACCAAGGCCTAGAATCGACCGAGTCCCAGCCTTTCGCCCCGGTTCGTTGCTGCGGGCTTGGCCCGCAGCGACGAACCGGGGCGAAAGGCTGGGACCCTACGCCTTAAGGTAGGGCCGGAGGTATCGCCCCGTGACGCTGGCCTTGTTTTTGGCCACCTCCTCAGGGGTGCCCGTGGCGATGATGAGGCCGCCCTCGGCGCCCCCTTCGGGGCCCAGGTCCAGGATGTGGTCGGCGGTCTTGATGACGTCCAGGTTGTGCTCGATGACCACGACGGTGTTGCCGGCGTCCATGAGGCGGCCGATGACCTCCAGGAGCTTCTGGATGTCCTTGAGGTGGAGGCCGGTGGTGGGCTCGTCCAGGATGTAGAGGGTGCGCCCGGTGGGACGCTTTGAAAGCTCCCGGGCCAGTTTCACCCGCTGGGCCTCGCCCCCCGAAAGGGTGGTGGCGCTCTGGCCCAGCCGGATGTAGCCCAGGCCCACGTCGGAGAGGGTCTGGAGCTTGTTGGCCAGCACCGGGATGGGCGCGAAGAGGGCCAGGGCCTCCTCCACGGTCATGGCCAGCACGTCCGAGACGCTGTGGCCCTTGTAGTGGATCTCCAGGGTCTCCCGGTTGTAGCGCTTGCCCTTGCACTGCTCGCAGGTGACGTAGATGTCCGGCAGGAAGTGCATCTCGATCTTGAGGACGCCGTCCCCCTCGCACTTCTCGCACCGGCCGCCCTTCACGTTGAAGCTGAAGCGCCCCGGCGTGTAGCCCCGGGCCTTGCTTTCGGGCAGCTGGGAGAAGAGGTCCCGCAGCGGGGTGAAGAGCCCGGTGTAGGTGGCGGGGTTGCTCCGGGGGGTGCGGCCGATGGGGGCCTGGTCGATGTCGATGACCTTGTCCACGTGCTCCAGGCCCTTGATGCTCCTGTGCCGGCCCACCACGTGGACGCCCTGGTGCAGCTGGTTGGCCAGGGCCTTGTAGAGGATCTCGTTCACGAGGGTGCTCTTGCCCGAGCCCGAGACCCCGGTGACGCAGGTGAATAGGCCGATGGGGAAGGAGGCGTCCACCTTGCGCAGGTTGTTCTCCTGGGCCCCCACCACCTGGATGTGGCCCCGGGAGGCCTTGCGCCGCTTGCGGGGGACGGGGATGGTCTCCTTGCCCGAGAGGAAGTGGCCCGTGACGGAGGCCGCGCTGCGGCTGATCTCCTCCGGGGTGCCTTCGGCCACCACGAAGCCACCGTGCTCCCCGGCGCCGGGGCCCAGGTCCACCACGTGGTCGGCGGCGAGGATGGTCTCCAGGTCGTGCTCCACCACCAGGACGGTGTTGCCCAGGTCCCGCATCTCCTTGAGGGTGTTCAGCAGCTTCTGGTTGTCCCGCTGGTGCAGGCCGATGCTGGGCTCGTCCAGGACGTACATGACGCCCTGGAGCTTGGACCCGATCTGGGTGGCCAGGCGGATGCGCTGGCCCTCGCCGCCGCTGAGGGTGGCCGCGGAGCGGTCCAGGGTCAGGTAGCCCAGGCCCACGTCGTCCAGGAAGCCCAGGCGCTCGTTGATCTCCTTGAAGACCTTGCCGGCGATGACGGCGTCCTTGCCCTCCAGGCGCAGCTTGTCGAACCACACCCGGGCGTCCCGCACGCTCATAGCGCTCACGGCGGCGATGTGGAGGCCCCCCACGAAGACCGAAAGAATCTCCGGCTTGAGCCGGGTGCCCCCGCAGGCCTCGCAGGGGGTGATCCGCATGGATTCCTCCATCTCGGCGCGGATCTCCTCGCTGGAGGTCTCCCGGTAGCGGCGCTCGAGGTTGCCCACGACGCCTTCGAAGTTGTGCATGAACTCGTAACGGTTGCCCTTGTTCTGGTAGATGAACTTCATCTTGCGGTCCAGGCCGTAGAGCAGCACCCGGCGCACGTCGGCGGACAGCTTCCTCCAGGGGGTGTCCAGGCTGAAGGCCAGGGCCTTGGACAGCTGGCCCAGGAACTGGGCCCGCCACCCGTCCTCCCCGGCGGACTTCCACCCGCTGGCCACGATGCAGCCCTGGCTGATGCTCAGGTCGGGGTTGGGAACGATGAGCTCCTCGGCGAACTGCCGCTTGAAGCCCAGGCCGTCGCAGGTGGGGCAGGCCCCGAAGGGCGAATTGAAGCTGAACGAGCGCGGCTCCAGATCGGGGATCCCCATGCCGAAGCGCTGGCACTTGACGTTGTTGCAGGCGAGCTTGGAGGAGAAGAGCCGTTCGTTGCCCCCCAGGTCCACCAGGGCCGACCCTTCGGCCAGGTTGCAGGCGATCTCGAGGCTGTCGGCGAGGCGGGAGCTGATGCCCTCGGCGTTCTTGAGGCGGTCGATGACCACCTCGATGGTGTGCTTCTTCTGCTTGTCCAGGTCGGGGACGCCGTCGGTGAGGTCCAGCATCTCCCCGTTGACCCGGGCCCGGATGTAGCCGCGCTTCATGAAGTCGGCCAGCAGCTTCTTGTACTCGCCCTTGCGGGCCCGCACCACCGGGGCCAGCACCTGGATCTTCATGCCCTGGGGCTGGGCCAGGATCTGGTCCGCCATTTCCTGGATGGTCTGGCTGGCGATGGGCCGGCCGCAGGCCATGCACTGGGGCAGCCCCACCCGCGCGAAGAGGAGCCGCAGGTAGTCGTAGATCTCCGTCACCGTGGCGACCGTGGACCGCGGATTGCGGCTGGTGGTCTTCTGCTCGATGGAGATGGCCGGGGAGAGGCCCTCGATGCTGTCCACGTCGGGCTTTTCCATCTGGTCCAGGAACTGGCGGGCGTAGGCGGAAAGGCTCTCCACGTACCGCCGCTGCCCTTCGGCGTAGAGGGTGTCGAAGGCGAGGCTGGACTTGCCGCTGCCGGACAGCCCCGTGATGACGACCAGCTTGTTCCGGGGAAGGACCAGGTCCACGTTCTTGAGATTGTGTTCCCTGGCGCCCTTGATGGTGATGCTGTCCATCCGTACCTCGTTCCGCGATTTTACGCCAAAATTTCGCATCCGGGAACGGCGTGCGGAATTTTTCTTCTCTATGATGGTCACATGCACGCCCTGGAACTCAGCATCCTCCTGCACCGCGCCCTGGAGGCGCGGGTGGAGCACCTCGCCGGGCTCCTGGCGGACCCCGCGTGGCCCTCGGACCCGGAGCGCCTCCACCAGGTGCGGGTCGGCTCCCGGCGGGTGCGGGCCGTGCTGGACCTGGTGCGCCCGGAGCTGTACCCGGGCTTCCGGCGCCAGGGCCGCAAGCTGCGCGCCCTCACCCGGGCCCTGGGGCTGACCCGCGAGCTGGACGTGCACAGCGCCTGGCTGGAGCGCCTCGCGGTGCCGGGCCTTGCCACGGGGTCGGCCCGGGAGCATGCCCTGGAGGTCCTGGACGCGCGGAGGGCCCGGGCCCGGCGCGCCATGGCCCGGAACCTGGAGGGCAACCCCTGCCGGCACCTCTCCGACCTCCTGGAGGTGCCCAGCCTTCCCGACCCCTTCGTTCCCGGAAACCTTGCGCAGGAGGTGTGGGACGCCCTCGACCCCATGCTTGAGGCGGCGTTCTCGCCCCTGCCGGGCCTCCTGGGCAGGGAGGACCCGCCGGCCCTCCACGCCGCGCGGATCCGGGCCAAGCGCCTGCGCTACACCCTGGAGATCCTGGCCGCGGCCTTCCCCGCGCCCCCCGTGGAGGGCCTCCGGCAGCTCCGGGAGCTCCAGACGGCCCTGGGGGAGCACCACGACCTCGCGATGCTGGAGGGCTTCCTCCAGGAGCTCCAGGAGGGCCTGGCGGCCCGGGCCCGGGCGAAACTCGCCTCCGGGACGCTGGAGCTTCTCGCCTACGCGGGAGAGGCCCGGCTGGGGGCCTTCGAGCGGTTCCGCGCCGCCGCCGCGGCCATGCCGGAGGAAGCGTTCCGGGCCTCCCTGCGGGAAGGCCTGGGCCTGCCGGGGGAGGGGAAACCATGAAGTACGTCCCCCTGGGCTGGTTCCGCAGCCTCCACGCCAAGCTCTTCATCGTCACGGCCCTGGTGACCAGCCTGCTCACCATCGCCGTGGCCTACTCCATCACCCGCAACAGCCGCCGGGAGATCCTCAACTACACCCGGAACCTGGCCTGGGAGACCTCGTCCGTGGTGGAGACGGAGATCCTCCAGCGGTGGGACAAGGACTTCCGGGATTTCAAGAACCAGCGCGGCATCGAGGAGCTCCTGGAGGGCCTTGCGGGGCCGGACCGGAGCATCTTCCAGATCGACGTCTTCAGGCGCGAGGGCACCGACGAGGTGTCCCTGGTGACCTCCTCCGCGGACGACGCGGCGGTGACCTACGGCAGGGAGATCGGCAGCTACATGAGGGGCGCGCCCCAGGCGGAACTGGTGGACCTCAACACCGGGAACCGGGCCTGGAAGTTCTACCTGCCCATCAAGAACCCCAAGAAGGGCCAGCCCCCCCTGGGCCTCATCCGCACCTACTGCGACCTGGAGCACTGGGAGACGGTGTGGGACCACAACCTCCGGAACACCTACGTGAGGCTTCCCTTCGTGCTCCTGGGGGAGTTCATCCTGCTGTGGGTGATCCTGGCCACCGTGGTCACCGAGCCCATCCGCAGCATCACCGACGCCATGAGCCGGCTTGAGCAGGGCGACCCCACGGCCCGCACCGACGTGCGCAGCAACGACGAGCTGGGCATCATCGCCAACCGCTTCAATCTCATGGCCGCGCAGCTGGAACGCGCCTCGCTGGAGCGGGAGCAGCTCATCGAGGAGATCAAGGGCCTCAACGCCGGCCTCCAGAGCCGGATCCAGGACGCCCTTTCGGCCCTCCAGGCCAAGAACCAGGAGCTGGAGAACCTCATGGAGGGCAACGCCCTCCTGCGGGAGGAGCTCAGCCAGCAGGAGCGGCTCGCCGTGGCCGGGCAGCTCACGGCGGCCTTCGCCCACGAGGTGGGCACCCCCCTCAACCTGGTGAACAGCCACCTCCAGCTCCTGGAGGGCCAGCCCGAGGTCACCGAGCGCACCCGGGACCGCCTGGGCGTCATCCGGGGCCAGATCGAACGCGTGGCAGACATCGTGCGCAAGATGATGAGCACCACCCGCCGGCCCCGGATCCACCCCGAGCCCGTGCCCCTGGGGCCCCTGGTGGCCGATCTCCAGCGCCTCTGGAGTCCCACCCTGGCCAGCCACGGCGTGACCTTCGCGCTCCAGGCCCCGGACCCCTGCGTGCTGCACGTGGACCGCAAGCAGATGGAGCAGCTCTTCCTCAACATGGTGAACAACTCCGTGGACGCCATGCCCGACGGCGGGCACCTGGACCTGAAGGTGGAGCCCGATCCCGGGGGGCGGCGCTGGCTGGTGAGCCTGGCGGACACCGGCATGGGCATCCCCCCGGAGGTGCTGCCCAAGGTCTTCAAGCCCATGTTCACCACCAAGCCCGACGGCAAGGGTACCGGGCTCGGGCTGGCCATCTGCCGCGAGATCATCCGGGCCCACGGGGGCGAGATCCACATCGAAAGCGAGGAGGGCAAGGGCACGACGATGCGGTTCCCCCTGCCCGCCATGCCATAATCGGGGCATGAAGAAGATCCGCAAGGCCGTCATCCCCGTCGCGGGCCTGGGAACCCGTTTCCTGCCGGCCACCAAGGCCCAGCCCAAGGAGATGCTGCCCCTGGTGGACAAGCCCGTCATCCAGCACGTGGTGGAGGAGGCCATCCACGCCGGCATCGAGAACATCGTCCTCATCACGGGCCGGGGCAAGCAGGCCATCGAGAACCACTTCGACGTGGCCTTCGAGCTGGAGGAGGCCCTGGACCGCCGGGGCCGCACGGAGGAGCTCAAGCTCGTGCAGGGGATCACCCACCTGGGCCAGTTCTCCTACGTGCGCCAGGGCGAACCCCTGGGCCTGGGCCACGCCGTGCTCTGCGCGCGGCACGCGGTGGGCGACGAGCCCTTCGCCCTGCTCCTGGGCGACGACGTCTTCGACGAGAACGATCCGGCCCTGGGGGCCCTCATCGCCGCCTACGAGGCCACGGGGAAATCCGTGGTGGGCGTCCAGGAGGTTCCCGAGAGCCACGTCTCCCGGTACGGCATCGTGAGCATCCCGGCCTCGGGCGGGGGCCCCTGGTGGGAGGTGGACCACATCGTGGAGAAGCCCCGGCCCGAGAACGCCCCCAGCCGCTGGGCGGTGGTGGGGAGGTACGTGGTGCTCCCGGAGGTCTTCGAGCACCTGGCCAGCCTCAAGCCCGGCGTGGGCGGAGAGTACCAGCTCACCGACGCCCTGATGGTCATGGCCGAGGCGGGGCGCCTGGTGGCGGCGCCCATCCCGGCCCGGCGCTTCGACACCGGCGACAAGCTGGACTACCTGAAGGCCAACGTGGAGTTCGCCCTGAAGCGCGACGATCTGCGGGAGCCGTTCCTCGACTACCTGAAGGACCTGGTGACCCGGGGGTAGGGAGCATCGCACGTGTTCCGGAACACGGGCGACGCCCCTACCCCCGGGTCCGCTCCAACAGCAGGTGCAGCAGCGTCACCGCGGCGGGGGTGATGCCGGGGATGCGGGAGGCCTGGCCCAGGGTCTCGGGGCGGTGGCGCTGGAGCTTCTCCTTCACCTCCGTGCTCAGGCCGGGCAGGTGCTCCACGCGGAAATCCACGGGGATGCGCACGTGGTCCCAGGCGCGCTGGCCCTGCAGAAGGCGGGCCTCCCGTTCGTGGAAGGCCTGGTAGCGCGTCTCGAAGAGCAGGATGTCCCGCTCCCAGCGCGGGTCCCAGCCCTCCTGGGGGAGCTCCCATCCCGGAAGCAGGGCGAGGGCGGCGTCGGCCAGGTCCGGGGTGACCTGCTGGCGCCGCAGGAGGTCCAGGAGGGTCATGCCCGATGCCAGGGTGAGGCCGGCCCGGGCGGCGATGGGGCCGAAGGGCGAGGTGGGGGCCACCCAGGCCTCCCCGCACTGCTCCCGCAGGCGCTCCCGGCGCTCCATGCGGGCCTCCACGGTGCCCAGTTCCCCGGGGGACAGGGCCCCCACCTCCCGGGCCACGGACAGGAGCCGCGCGTCGGCGAGGTCGCAGGCCAGGGCCAGGCGGTGCTCGGCCCGGGCGGTGAGCATGCGGTAGGGCTCATCGGTGCCCTTGGTGACCAGGTCGTCGATCATGACCCCGATGTAGGCCCGGTCCCGGCCCAGGACGACGGGTTCCTGCCCCCGCAGGCTCCGGACGGCGTTGATGCCGGCCATGAGGCCCTGGCCCGCGGCCTCCTCGTACCCGGTGGTGCCGTTGATCTGCCCCGCGAACCACACCCCCTCGAGGCCCGCAACCTGGAGGCCCCGGGTGAGCTGCAGGGGATCGAAGCTGTCGTACTCGATGGCGTAGCCGGGCCGGAGGATCTCCGCCCGCTCGAACCCCGGGAGGCTGCGCACCATGCGCTCCTGCACGTCCACCGGCATGGAGGTGGAGAGCCCCGCCAGGTATATCTCCCGGGTCTCCAGGGAATCGGGCTCCACGAAGATCTGGTGGCTGTCCTTCCCGGGGAACTTCACGAACTTGTCCTCGATGGAGGGACAGTAGCGGGGGCCGACCCCCTCCACGTGGCCGCCGTACATGGACGAACGCCCCAGGTTCTCCCGGACGGCCCGCTCGGTCTCGGCGGTGGTGTGCACGATGTGGCAGGGCACCTGGCGCTGGGGGATGCCCGCGCTGAAGAAACTGAAGGGCCGGGGCACCGGGTCCCCCCACTGGGGCTCCAGGCGGCTGAAGTCGATGGTGTCGGCGTTCACCCGGGGGCTGGTGCCGGTCTTGAGGCGCCGGCAGCGCAGGCCCAGGGCGCGCAGCTGCTGGGCCAGGTGGGTGGAGGGGGGTTCCCCGGCCCGGCCGGAGTCCAGCTTGCGCTCGCCGATGAGGACCTTGCCGTTCAGGAAGGTGCCGGAGGTGACCACCACCGCGTCGCAGGGCAGGAAGGAGCCGTCCACCAGCTCCACGCCGTGGAGCCTGCCCCCGGCCCATTTCAGCTCGGCCGCCACCCCCTGCACCAGGCGCAGGCCCGGGACCCCCTCCAGCAGGTTGCGGGAGGCCGTGCGGTACTTCACCCGGTCCGCCTGGGCCCGGGGTCCCCGCACCGCCACCCCCCGGCTGGCGTTGAGGATCCGGAAGTGGATGCCGGTGGCGTCCGTGAGGCGGCCCATGGCCCCCCCCAGGGCGTCCAGCTCCCGCACCATGTGGCCCTTGCCCACCCCGCCGATGCTGGGGTTGCAGCTCATCTGCCCGAGCTGGTCCAGGTTCATGGTGAGGAGGACCGCGGGCACCCCCATCCTGGCGGCGATGGCCGCCGCCTCGATGCCCGCGTGTCCGCCCCCTATGACCACCAGCTGCATGAATGCCCCAAGGCAGTCAGTCTATACGGATTCAGCCCCGGCTGGCCTCGTCGCTCATTCCGTCGGCAGCGGCCGAATAGATCTCGTTGCCCACCCGGCGCGCCTTGTCCCGCACCTTGTTGGACATGTCCTTGAGATCCGATCGCAGGTCGCGGCCCGTCTTGGGGGTGGTGAGGGCCACCACCACCGCGCCCACCGCGGCACCCAGGAGGAAGAAAAGCAGCGTGGAACCCGTGGTGTCTCTTGAATCACTCATGTGGGGTCTCCTTTTCAGTGGCGTCCGCAGAGGGCCGCGTGAAGAAGGATATGCCGATTTTCACCGCTGTCAGGAGGGCCTCCAGCCACGGTGAGGGCCCCCTGTCCAGCAGTCCGGTCAGGGATCGCACCAGGGCCACGGCCAGTCCCCCCGCGGTGGCGGGGAATTCCAGGCTCTTCTCCACGAGGCCCGTCACCCGGTCCAGGCTCGCGCGGGTATGGTGGATGTCCTGGGCGATCTGCTTGAGGTCCTCCCGGGCGCTCTGGGCCAGATCCTCCACCGCCTTGGCGGTGCGGTACAGCTGGAGCAGGAGGGGCACCAGGCACCCTGCCAGGACGAGCACCACCAGCGCCAGAACGAACTGCAGCATCCTGTCCATGGGGACCTCCACGCAACGCCTCCCAATGTAGGCAGGGTTGCCGGGCGGTGCCAGCATTATCGGTGCCAGGAATTTGTTCCATCGTCCCGGGGCGGGTTTGGTGGGAGAATCGGGGCATGAAACAGAGAATGAATCCTGAGGAGCGCCGGGAGCGCAGGCGGCGGGTGGTGGCCCGGTCCAAGTTCGCCCTGCCTTCCGCCATCACCCTGCTTTCGGTCCTCTGCGGCTTCTCCAGCGTCGTCATGTCCATCAACGCCGCCGGGGAGCATCCGGGCGTCTACTTCCTCTGGGGCGCCGGCCTGCTCCTGGCCGCGGGAGTGTTCGATGGTTTGGACGGCCGTATCGCCCGGGCCACCAACACCGCCACGGAATTCGGGGTCCAGCTGGACTCCCTGGCCGACGTGCTGAGCTTCGGCATGGCCCCCGCCATCCTGGCCTACCGCTACGGCTTCTTCCAGCTGGGCATGGCGGATCCCCAGTTGAGGGCCGTGGGCTGGGGGGCCTCCTTCTTCTTCGTGGCCTGCGGCGCCCTGCGCCTGGCCCGCTTCAACGTCCAGGTGGGCTCCGTGGACTCCCGGTTCTTCGTGGGCATGCCCATTCCCGCCGGAGCCGCCTGCATCGCCGCGGTGATCCTCTGCTGGCCGGACGCGCCCACCCAGGCGTGGGTGGCCTACGCCTTCGCGGCCCTGCTGTTCCTGGTGGGCCTGCTCATGGTCTCCACCGTGCGCTTCCCCAGCTTCAAGAAGCGCTCCGCCAGTCCCCGCGCGGGCCGTCTCCTGACCCTGGCCAGCCTCCTGGTGCTGGCCATGATCCCGATCCTCCGGGAGCGGTTCTTCGTGTACTTCTTCGCGGCCTTCATCCTGGGCTCCCTGGCCATGAACCTGGCCTGGAAGGCGGGGTGGAGGGGCGTGGAGCCCCCCATGAAGAAGTCCGCGGAACCCGGCCTTCCCGCCGAGTAGCTACTTCCGCCGGGCCTTCGCCTTCCTGCCCTTCGCGCCCTTCGCGCCCTCGGCGGGAACCGGGAGGCCGCCGACGACGGTGCTGCCGTCGCTCAGGGCCAGGCTCCACCCGATCCGGTCCCCCTTGCGCAGGCCCAGGCGCCGGAGGGTGCCGGTGGGGAATTCCACGAAGTTCCGGGAGAGCACCGCGCCGCCATAGGTGGGACAGTCGTCGCCCCGCATGGGGGAGCAGGGGGGCACGGCCTCGGCGGTCTCCACGATGGTGCCGTCCTCCTTGACCCAGGCCACGTCCAGGGAGATGAGGCAGTTCTTCATCCAGATGCTGCGGGTGCCTTCGTCCGGGTAGATGAAGATCATGCAGCGGTCCTTGGCCAGGGACTGGCGGCGCATGAGGCCCAGGGCCTGCTCCTGGGGGGTGTGCGCCACTTCGGCCAGGAAGCGCTGGCCCTTGGCGACGACGGTTCCCCCGTCGGGTACCACCGGGGAGGCGGCGAGCAGCAGGCTGAGGAACAGTGGGGTCATGGATTCTCCGGGGCGACCCTCCATGGTAGAGCGACTATTCCAGCCAATCCACCACGCGTTCCACGTCCTCCGGCTCGTGCCAGCCGTGGAAGGCCACGCGCAGGTACCCTTCCCGCACGGATGCGTAGACGCCCCTGCGCATGCCCTTCATGAGCAATTCCTGCATGGCCGCCGGACCCCGGCCCCCGTGGTGAAGGCTCAGGATGGAGCCCAGGCGCCCCGCTTCCAGCAGGGCCCGCAGGCGCGAAGCCTCCTCCGCCCACGCGGGGTTCCGCGCCAGTCCTTCCAGGAAGCGCTCCTGCAGGAGACGGATGTGGGCCGCGATGGCCGGGATGCCGGCCTCGTTGACGGTGCGGAAGGATTCCAGGGCCCCGGTGCAGGCGACGATGCTCAGGGTCCCCGCTTCCATGCGCTGGCCATCCGCGAGCCAGGCCCGGTGATGGTCCGTGGAGGCGCGGTCGAAGGCCGTGCCTTCCTCCACGGACATCCAGGAGCCCATGGGGATCAGGTCCTTGCGGAAGGCGGGATCGGTCCACAGGAACCCCTGGCCCTGCGGTCCCAGGAGCCCCTTGTGGCCCCCCGTGGCGAAGGCGCTGGTCCCGGTCAGGTCCACGGGCAGGGTGCCCGCGCCCTGGATCCCGTCCACCACCAGATGCACGCCCCGGGCCCGGCAGGCCGCGCCCAGGGAGGCGATGTCCAGCTTGAGCCCATCCTGGAAGCGCACCCAGGACACCGCGAGCACGCGGGTGGCGTGGCTGAGGCCGGCCAGGAGGCGGGCCTCCACGTCCTCCCCCGCCCGGGGGGCGGTGGAGTCCCAGGCCGAGGCCCCGGCCCGGTGCCCCTCCCAGAGGGGCACTTCCTGGAAGCGCACGCCCCGGGCCTCCAGGGCCTTCCAGGGCCAGACGTTGGTGGGGAACTCGCCCAGGGGCACCACCACTTCGTCCCCGCGGCTCCAGCGCATGGCCTGCGCCACGGTCACCAGCCCCGAGGAAGTGGAGGGGGTGAGGGTGATATCCGAGGCCTCCCCGCCGACGATCCGGGCGGCCTCCGCCCGCAGGGCTTCCGGAACGCCCAGGTAGTCCTCCTTCCACTTCAGCTCCCAGGGCCAGAGCTCCTTGTGGAGGTAGGCCCGGATATTGCGCACCACGGCCCGGGGCACGGGGCCCTCGGAGCAGTGCATGAGCCAGAGGTGGTCGGAATCCAGGTGGAAGAGGGCGGGATTGAGGGGCGGGAGGGTCACGGCCGGGCGTTCTCCAGGAGGGCCTTGAGGGCGTTGGGGTAGAGTTCTTCCACCATGCGCCGCACGGCGTGGGCGTACTGCTGGATCTCCCACTGGGCGTGGGCGTCCGTGCGCAGCCGGATGAAGTGGGCCGCGGCCTGGAGACTGACGGTCCAGTACACCTCGGAATAGAGGCCCAGGGGCAGGATGCAGCGGGCCTGCTCCCGGCAGACCCCGAGCCCGATTAGTTTTTTATATTGCGCCACCGCGCTCCGGCAGGTTTCCAGGAAGATGGCGTGGGCCTGGTCGCCCGCATCCCCCTCCACGGTCCCCTCGGACCCCTGTTTGTTCACTTTCGCCTGGCGGCGGAAGGTTTCCGGCACGAAGAACTCGTCCTCCGGGAATTCCACGTAGCGGCCGCTGATCTCATTGAACTCGCTCGAGATGCGGTGCTTCATCCACTGCCGGAAGACGAAGATGGGCGCCTTCACATGGAAGGTCATGGCCGTATGCCGGAAGGGCGAGGTGTGGTCGTGCTCCGCCAGGTAGGCGATGAGCTTGCCGTCCGCCTCGTCATACACCTCCTTGCGCTTGCCGAAGGACACCCGGGCGGCGTTGACGACGCTGAGGTCGGACCCCATGTGGTCCACCAGCTTCACGAATCCGCGGTCCAGGACGGCCAGTTCGGTCAAGGGCATGGGAGGTCTCCAGTGCCCCATTGTAACCAGGGCCCCTTCCGGCGCCCCGGGGGACCTGCGAGAATGGGGATGCTTGGCAGGCGAACCCCGCGCGCCCCGGCCGGCCCCGATGCCGGAGGGGCGCGCGACCCCCAGGCCCCACTGGAGATCCCATGAAATTCTTCATCGACACCGCCAACATCAGCGAGATCAAGCGCATCAACGAATGGGGGATCCTGGACGGCGTCACCACGAACCCCAGCCTCATCGCCAAGGAATCCGGCAAGCCCTTCGAGGCGATCATCGAGGAGATCTGCGGCATCGTGGACGGCCCCATCTCCGCCGAGGTCATCGCCCTGGACGCCCCCACCATGATCAAGGAGGGCCGCCTCCTGTCCAAGATCCACAAGAACGTCGTGGTGAAGGTGCCCCTCACCGCCGAGGGCCTCAAGGCCACCCACGCCTTCAAGGCCGAGGGCATCCGCACCAACGTCACCCTCTGCTTCAGCGCCACCCAGGGCCTCATGGCCGCCAAGGCCGGCGCCACCTACGTGAGCCCCTTCGTGGGCCGCCTGGACGACATCAACGCCGTGGGCATGGAGCTCATCGAGGACCTGGTGACCATCTTCACCAACTACGACCTGGAGACCCAGGTGCTTTCCGCCTCCATCCGCAGCCCCCGCCACGTCACCGAATCCGCCCTGGCGGGCGCCCACGTGGCCACGATCCCCACCAAGGTCTTCGACCAGATGCTGGCCCACCCCCTCACGGACAAGGGCATCGAAGGCTTCCTGGCCGATTGGAAGAAGAGCGGCCGGTAACGGCCCGCCCCTAAGGGGGCACCCCGCGGGGGTTGGACCGGAATCCGGCTCACGTGGGGTCCACAGGTTGCCGCTCCACCCGGTTCCGATGCTGCTTGCCGCCGCCGGCCCGTCACACCCACGCGTGCAGGGTCACGGGCTTGGCGCGCGCTCGGTGAAGGTCTGGGTCGTGCCTTGCTGTATTCGCGGGTAGAGTCACCCGTGTTCTGCAAGGAGTGGGGTCTATGCGAATGGCTGTTCCACACCCGAGGTCGTAGTGGAAGAAGTGTCGGGTTGTCCTGTTTGCGACATTATTCATTGAAAGGGGAAGCCCTAAGAAGCCTTTTGCCCCTCGGGTCAAATTCATAATGGATCCCATAATCAGGTTGATTCCTCTGATCAAATACAAATATCCCATTGGTCCCAATTGAGAGTCCAGAAAAGGGACGACCAATAGTGAATAGCGGGGAATACAACATAAATACGACTTCCCTCATCTCCAAATAAATATTTGAGTCAGTCGTCAAGGTAAAGATTTTAAGTCGTCCATCATCAGTCTGACATTTCTCTTCAATCTCGGCTTTTGTCGAATCAAAGTCAATACGCGTGATACGCAAGCCACGATTCGTTTTTTTTGTCACCCAAGTATCTTTGCCCTCGAGCGCACGATGTCGAGGGTGTTGAGCACATGGTTGCACAGCATAGGCTGGATACAAGAGAAGAGAAAGGTAGCACATCATTATCACCAGACGCATAAGCCAACTCCTATTTCTTTACTTCCACATCCGAAAATACAACACCATACTTATTTGCTTCTTGAAGAGTAATTGCTCTTACAAAAATGTCTATTCGACGACCAACGATATTTCCACCAGAGTCGCCTGCAACAAAATCAATATTTGGATAGGCGCCAATCTTTAAGTGGCTACCCGGAGAAGATGCGTCAGTCTGCTCATGCCCCGTGAAACCCTTCGCTGTTTTCCCCCTGCACGACGGAATGGGACGCACTGCATCACGGGCGCCCTGAGCCGAAAGGACGTGCTGCAGCGCAGCGGAGGCGCGGTCTTTGCACCAGGGCTGAGCCGGCCGGCGCCTTCGACGGCGTGGGTCGGCGCGATTCAATTCGCTCGCTCCAGCTATTTGTCGATCACCAGTTTTTCAGCAGCAGGATGAGCCGTTTTAAACCCCAATTCAGACATCAGCTCAGGAGAGGGCGGTTGTGTATAAAAGCTTCTGTAAGTTAGCCCCCGCGCCATTCCAGGTGTCCGGGTAGCAAAGGGGCCACTGGCTCCAGTAGGTTTGAAGTTGCGAGCAAGCAAGCCTACGAAAGGAAGCCAATGGCCGAGTTGAAGTTTGAGGTCCCCGAGGGGACTGTGGAAGGACTGTTTTCGCAGCCAGGAGGCGAGGGCTTCCGAGTGCTGGTGGAAGCCGTGGCCCAGGCCCTGATCAACAGCCAGGCCGACGCCCATTTCGAGGCGCCCTGGAACGCCCGGGGCATGGAACGGCCTAACGGCTATCGCAATGGCTACAAGGATCGTGGCTTCCAGACCGTGGCCGGCGCCCTGGAGCTATCTGTACCGCAGGCCCGGAACGGCTCCTTCCGGCCGGCCCTATTCGAGCGCTGGCAGAGATCCGAGCGCGCCCTGCTGGCCGCTTGCGGCCAGATGGTGCTGGCCGGGGTGTCCAACCGGAACGTGAGCAGGCTGGCGGAGGAGGCCTTCGGGGCAGAGGTCAGTCCCAGCCTGGTATCCCAGATCCTAAAGGACATCGAGCCGGCCGTGGAAGCGTTTCGGACCCGGCCCTTGGGTGCCTTTCCGTATCTCCTCGTTGACGCCCGGTTCGACAAAGTCCGGGAAGGCCACCGCGTCCGCAGCCGGGCCTTCCTATGGGCTGCTGGGGTCAACGAGAAGGGGGAGCGAGAGGTCCTGGGCTGGCTGGATTGGGGCGGAGAGACCGAGGTGGCCTGGGAGGGCCTGTTCAAGGACCTGAAGGGTCGTGGCCTGCATGGGGTCGACCTGCTGGTCTCGGACGCCCACGAGGGCCTCTGCCAGGCCGCGACGAAGGCGTTTCCCGGATCGAGCTGGCAGGAGTGCCAGGCGCACTTCCTCCGCAGGTCGATCGAGCAGGTCAAGGCGGCGGACCAGAAGGCCTTCCGGGAAGACGTGAGGGCCGTGCTCCACGCCGTGGACTACGTCCGGTCGCAGGAGTTGCTCGGTCTGCTGAGGGCGCGCTGGGAGGAGAAATCGCCCAAGGCAGTGGACTACGTGGAGGAGCACCTGGACAGCCTCCAGGCCGTCCTGGCGCTACCCGAGGGCCATCATAAGCGGCTGCGGACGACCAATATGGTCGAGCGATTCAACCAGGAGCTGAAGCGAAAGAGCCGACTGGTGCGGGTTTGGCCCAATGCGGAAAGCCGGGAACGCGTCTACGGGGCGCTTCTCATGGAACAGAACGAGGCCTGGACCGGCCAGGCATGGGTGCACATGGGGGGACCGGCGTGATCTTGTTCCTATGGTCGCTCCATGCCCTGATGGCGCCGACCCATGCTCTGTGGAGCGTGCTCAGGCATGGAAAGCCTGTGGACTGCGCTTCGCGCACCGGCCCTGCGGGCCTGCCCGCACCCTTTCCACACCCTCGGGCTGCGCCTGGAGACCGCTGCGCGTTCTCCACATGCCCCACAGCGGATGGTCATCAGCAGGAATCTGATCGGTTTCGCCGGTCCGGGCGGGGTCCGCCTGCGGCTGCCCGCCCTAGACTGAGGAAATCCCTACTGGAGCGGACTTACAGAAAATTCTGGACACAACTGAGAGGGCATACTCACTGGTCCATGTATTTCAACCGAATCATAAGGGTGCGATTGACTCACTTCACCATGATGTTCTTCGATTGCATAAAGAGCGCGAGCCAACAAGTCTTCCTGGCTTTCTCCATCTCTTCTCATCAGGGTAGTAATTCTCCCCTCGCCATGGCTATGCCTAGCCGCTCTCACCGCCATGTCATTTATCTCACTAGACAAAATCCATACGGGCATCTCTTCCGCCAGATTGGAAAGCCGATTGCCGAAACTTTCATCTAGAACAAGTGCCACTGAATTTTTCATCTGCCTTCGCCCTTTCAAGCGACCGAAATTAGTAACATCGTTCAAGTGGAACCCCTGGCAAACGCTTGCCATTGACCCAGTAATGCTGATGCGGGACACCTTGGCCATGATCGTGGTCAAAATCAATATCCTTCACTGGTTTCCCATCGGGTCCATACGTCCGCTCCTGTCCGCTCCCTGGGTTCTTATGGGTAGAGCCAGGTTCACCTGTATTTGGTGTTTTGGTTGGGCGTTCCCTGGCTTGGCTTCAGGCTTTTTATCCCCATCCTCCTTCTCGGCTTCAGCGCGGTGCGGCGAAGCATCTGTCATTTGAAGAGCCAGTAATGCAACCGGAGACGTCTTAAGTACAAATTCAAGGACGGAAGTCAAAGCGGGACCAAGAACAGCCCCTAGATCAGGAGCGCCCGCCCCAATTGCAAGTTCGCCGGCGCTACCAGCAACTAACGGTCCTTTTGCTGTTGGCGACAATTGCGATGACAATTACTTGTCTAATACATCGTCCGACTTTGACTTCGGGAAAGTCAAAATCCATAAAGGAGAATCGGGCGACTCGCCATATCTTGCAACCACTTTTGTAATTCGATTATACGCCAATTCGATGCTTATCAAGTAACTCTCTCCGCCGTCACCACCAGTAATGGTTGCGATTTCGATTCCTTTTTTCTTTTCAAATCGGATTGTCCTTGGATTGCACATCACATTCAAAAGTACAGATGGAACATCAATCTCAGATTCGGAATTCAGTATTTTAAAGCTATTAAGGCAGAGATTATCCCGAGACCTAAAGTGACCCAGCGCCCCAACCAGGAATGTGGGCGGCTTTTTTTCAAGTCGAAATTGAAAAGAGTAATTATCATGATTCAATTTGTTTACACCATCCACAAGGTTTGCAGCAGGAGGCAAGGACCCTGTAGGCAGAGCAAACCCAGGATTACAAAACACCAGAAAGCCAATTAAAAGAAGAGCGTATCTATTCATGAGCACACCTATTGGGTTACAACAAGACATGTGACACCATCGTTTATCGCATTGACGAGCATATCTCTCGCTTTTGGACCAAGAATAATGCAACCCATCGAGGCAGCCTGTTGCCCAGCCTTCTTAACACTATCGCCATGAATATAGAATCCATTTCTTCCGAACATTTCATTAGAAGATACTGGGTCAAGAGCTATGTGCTCTTTCCCCATTTTTTTATGTGCTGAATGGTTGTTTTCTGTGCATTCACTCATTGTATATGCCCCGCGAGGCAGGGGTCCCCGGTTGGCAAGATTCTGGGATTCAGGGTTATTTACATCCTGGGGATTGGCTCCCTCATTCCCCCCTGCATAGCCCCTGCCAACCTCGGTTGTTACAGGATGCGGTTCTCCAATATCACCCAGAACCCAATCAACACGAGTCATATTTCCAGTTGATTGGGAGTAATCAAAATTACTACTAAGAGTTATGGGCGTTTCGATCCCATTGTTGATATTTTTTGAGTCTGCTTGCGACAACTCATCTTTCAAAGATCAATCAACTGGCAATTCCATCAGAGCTAATTCAAGGGAGGAGTCTACTCCAGCAAAACGGAGCTGTCGGAGCTTAACCTTAAGGATACTCTTCTCGACCTTGCACGTACCCCACCCACCAATGCCTCCAAGCCCTTCCCACTCAACTTTTCCCTTAAATCCTCCATCCACTTCAGAACGCCAGGATTGAACTGAGAAGTATTCCCCTGCTTTGTCCTTTAAATCTGAATACCTAAGGACACTCCAAACACCCACTGAATATGCGCTCTCCGAGCCGGGCAGCTTGGAAACCGAGATACCCCAAAAGTCTTTTTCGCCCTTATCAGGAAGCTCAAGATCGAAGGAGTGGCGATCCACTGAAACATGGTAGATGATTTTCTCACGAACAATCTTCACATTTCGACAAGGAATATCTTGCGAGAAGGCGAAGAAGGCAACGAAGAGCAATAACGCAATTATTCTCATGGTTTGACCTCAGTAAAATACATTTGGACCAATGACAATGCCCCCAGGCTCCGAGGATGTTGAGCTTCTATTTCGATGGAAGCTCATTCGGCTACCAATATTGTGAACCATTGATCCGCCTGACCAAATTTGCCGGAATCCTGACATGCTAACGGATGGATTGGCATAGCTAGCCATTTTGGCTTGAGCAGCGGAAAAACCAGCGTCCGAAATATTTCCCAAAAGCATTCCCGCTATCTTTCCGCGATTGTGATCCGTTGACCCAGTCAATGAGTGATATTGTCCAGGCGCCGTAATCACTTTGAGCATCGTCTGGCTTGCCGCAGACAAGCCATCCTGAGTAACCCCCTTGTTAGCACGAAATTCACCTTCACGCACCGATCCGTCCAAAATTCCATTCACACGGTTCATCACGGTGACCACCCCGGCTTGGACGGCAGAGGAATCGCCTCCATTGGCTTGTTGATAGAATTCGTGCCCCATTGTTGCTGCAACCAAATCGCTGGCTGTTATATGGGCTGCCCCCAAGTCAGTTGCTTGTTGCCCAGTAAATCCGATCTTCAGGAGGGTTTCCTTCGTCAGAAACTCTGATTGCGACAACTCATCTTTCAAAGATCAATCAACTGGCAATTCCATCGGAGCTAATTCAAGGGAGGAGTCTACTCCAGCAAAACGGAGCTGTCGGAGCTTAACCTTAAGGATACTCTTCTCGACCTTGCACGTACCCCACCCACCAATGCCTCCAAGCCCTTCCCACTCAACTTTTCCCTTAAATCCTCCATCCACTTCAGAACGCCAGGATTGAACTGAGAAGTATTCCCCTGCTTTGTCCTTTAAATCTGAATACCTAAGGACACTCCAAACACCCACTGAATATGCGCTCTCCGAGCCGGGCAGCTTGGAAACCGAGATACCCCAAAAGTCTTTTTCGCCCTTATCAGGAAGCTCAAGATCGAAGGAGTGGCGATCCACTGAAACATGGTAGATGATTTTCTCACGAACAATCTTCACATTTCGACAAGGAATATCTTGCGAGAAGGCGAAGAAGGCAACGAAGAGCAATAACGCAATTATTCTCATGGTTTGACCTCAGTAAAATACATTTGGACCAATGACAATGCCCCCAGGCTCCGAGGATGTTGAGCTTCTATTTCGATGGAAGCTCATTCGGCTACCAATATTGTGAACCATTGATCCGCCTGACCAAATTTGCCGGAATCCTGACATGCTAACGGATGGATTGGCATAGCTAGCCATTTTGGCTTGAGCAGCGGAAAAACCAGCGTCCGAAATATTTCCCAAAAGCATTCCCGCTATCTTTCCGCGATTGTGATCCGTTGACCCAGTCAATGAGTGATATTGTCCAGGCGCCGTAATCACTTTGAGCATCGTCTGGCTTGCCGCAGACAAGCCATCCTGAGTAACCCCCTTGTTAGCACGAAATTCACCTTCACGCACCGATCCGTCCAAAATTCCATTCACACGGTTCATCACGGTGACCACCCCGGCTTGGACGGCAGAGGAATCGCCTCCATTGGCTTGTTGATAGAATTCGTGCCCCATTGTTGCTGCAACCAAATCGCTGGCTGTTATATGGGCTGCCCCCAAGTCAGTTGCTTGTTGCCCAGTAAATCCGATCTTCAGGAGGGTTTCCTTCGTCAGAAACTCTGATTGCGACAACGCAGCACCCCACCGCACTTCCCAGCCAGGCAGGGCGATTTCCCTTGTACCGCAACGCTTTTCAAAGACCGATCCGCCATTGTAGCCCCGGAGACCCCCCGATGCACTTTTCCCGCCGCGCCGAGGGCGGCAGCCAGGGAAGGCAGCTAAAGAAGGAACAACGGAACAGGGAGGCACCCCTCAGGGTAACCTCCCATTCCTTATTCCCCGCGCCTATTTGCCTTCAGCGCCGCCCTTCGGCGTCAGGGGCATCCTTCCCGCCGCCGCCACGCTGGACCCTCCTGGGCGCACTGGACGGCTTCCTCCAGGGTCCCGAACTTGCCCCAGCACGTGGGGCGGTCCCAGGCTCCCCCGTCCAGGCACCAGGTGTCGAACCGGACGCCGCCCGCCCATGCCTCGTTCGGTCCCGTGATCACGAACGGAAGGAACCACCAGGGATGATGGCTGGCGGGTCTGCGTTGGTTGTCCGTGTCCCAGAACCGCTTGGGCAGCACGGGATTGATGGGGATGCCGTCAATGATCTTCTCAGCCCTGAGCTTCAATCCTCGCCCTCCTCATCCGCTTCCCGCTCCAGCGCCTCCAGGAGGGCTTCAGCGGTGGGCTCGGGGTCCAGGGCATGTCTACCCGCCTCCGCGAGCCTCCCGGGGTGCGTGGCGGCATGGACGCTCTTGAGGAGCCGGATGCTGACCTGGGTATAGATTTCCGTGGTGGAAAGCTCCGCGTGACCCAGCATGGCTTGGATGAACCGAATGTCCGCGCCGCCCTCCAGCATCAGGGTCGCCATCGTGTGCCGGAACAGGTGACAGGCACCCTTCTTCCCAACCCCGGACCGCTCCACGTAGATGCGCACCAGGCGCGTCATGGCATTCGGGGCAAAGGCTTCTCCCCATTCGGACAGGAACAGCGTCCCGTCATCCCTGCCCGTGACCAGCTCCGGACGGGCACTGTCCCGGTAACGCTCGATCCACGCCAGCGCACGTTCTCCAATGGGAATGAGCCTGTCCTTCTTCCCCTTGCCCTGGCGGATCATGACCGTCCCGCGCTCCCGGTCGATGTTGTGGACCGTCAGGTTGATCAGCTCCAGCCGCCGCATCCCCGTGGAATAGAACGTCTCCAGGATGGCTCTATCCCGCAGCCCAATGGAATTGCCCACCTCCGGGACCGCCAGCACCAGCTCCGCCTCCCGTGCCGTCAGGATGGCTTTGGGCAGCCGCTTCTCCAGCCGGGGCAGTTCCAGGTCCGTGGCTGGGCTGTAGAGCAGGTGCCCCTTCTTGACCAGCCACGAGAACCAGTGCCGGATGGGGATGATCCTGGAGTGCTGGCTGCGCGTGGACAGCGGCTCGCCATCCGCCTTGCGGTAGTAGAACAGGTAACGCTGATACCGCTCCAGGATGGGACGGTCGATCTGCGCGGGCTTGGTCAGGCTGCGCTCATCGCACCAGGCAATGAGGTAGCGCAGGTAGTTCTCCCGGGTCTCGATGGTCCGGGGGCTGTAGTTCTTCTCAGCCAGGAACGCCAGGTAGCGGAGCATGTGGTGATAGAGGCTGTCCGAGTCCCGCACGTCCCCCACGGGTGGACGCTGCCGGTGCTGACCGCGCCGAGGCATCAGTTCCCCCGGTCCATCAGCGGGTATGACAGGACGGCGTGAGGCACGTAAGAACTGCGTTTTTCACCGTTGACGGGTTCACCTGCCGCCAATGCCATATCCGGCGCGGCTTCCGCCTCCATGGCTGACCCCCGAACAGCCCCCGAATATGCCCCGAATACCCCCCGAAACAGCCCCGAATTCTCAGCCTCGCCACCCCGAATATTCTCGCCCTCGCCCCGAATTTCCGCCGTCATACCCTCGGCTTGCAGCCGGTCGCCGTCCATCAGCCCGAGAATCCCGCCGCGTCCCTCGGGGTCCTCGCCCTTGTAGAGCAGCTCGTATTCCACGGTCTTCCCGCGTCCCTTGTGGGGCAGCAGAAACTCCATCTCCACCAGCCGCCCCAGGTGCGTCCAGAGCTGGGTATCGCCCCATCCCAGGGCTTCCCGCGCCTGCCGACGGGTGAAATGGAAGTCCGCCGGGTCCATGCCGCGCCCCTCGCATTCCGCCTTCACCCATCCGTGGATCAACGTCAGCAGCTTGCGGGTCTGGGGCAGCAGCTCATCCACGGTCCTGGAAAAGACTTCCTGGGCAAGCTCATTGGCGAGGGCGATGTCCTCCGGGGTCACTTCGATGTAGCGCAAGGAACCATGGGTCTTAACGTCCCGCTGGAACTGATGCAGCAGGGCAATGGCGCGGATGAGGGTCAGGTATTTCACGTGGTCGCGCCGGCTTCGGGTCTGGTCATCGCGGAAACTGAGCTGGGCGGCGTAGGGATTGACCACCGCCAGGGGCTGTAGAAGCCTCTGGGCGTTGCGATGGAGCTTCAGCAGGCTATCCCGGCTCTCCCTCGCCAGCAGCCCTTCCAGCGTCTCCCGGCTGCGTTGCAGGGCATGGATGGCGCGGGTCTGTTCCCTGGACTCGTTCACCGTCAGCACCAGGCAGCGGTTCAGCAGCTCCTCGTCCAGGTCGATGGCGGTGGTGGTGAGGAACAGGGACACCGGACCCTCCACTGTGTAGTCATGCGTCACCAGCATCCCCGACTGAGGGTCCTTGCCCGTGGACGCCATGGTAACCCTGCCTTCCGACTGGAGCAGCTTGAGGGCGTAGCTGGCTTGTTTCGCGCCCTCCTCCTCCGCGATGGCGAGAATCTTGTGCTGGAGGCTGCGGTCGCCCATGTAAAAGATGGACTGCCCGCTCATGGCGGAATACCGGATCACGTCCTCCTCCGGGATCAGGTCCAGGACGGCATCCATCAGGGAGGACTTGCCCGCCGCCGAGGCGGACTGGATCAGCAGCGCCAATGGGCGATCCAGGAGCCGGGACACCGCCGCCAGGTAGCCGGTGAGCTTGTTGGACTCCTCCCCCACCACGCCCAGGGCGTTGAAATCCCTGAGAATCCGCCCCATCAGATCCGGAGCCTTCAGCAGCTCCAGGGCTTCGGCGTGTTCCGCCTCCGTGATGGGCGGCAGCTTGGCTTTCGCCGCGAGGGCTTCCGACAACGCGTCCGCCTGCAATGCCTCCACCTTGCGCAGCACCTTGCCCAGGTCCCGCTTCAGGGTGTCCTCCGACTCTCCCAGCTCCAGACCCGCCTGCCGGATGAAACCCGCCCTGGCTTTGGACTGGTAGAGGTCCAGCGTGTCCACGTGAAACGCTTCGCCCCTGGACACCATCAGGTTCACCTTGAGGGTTTCCGGGTTCAGGGGCTTCTCCCAGCCCCGGACGCGGAATTTCCGGTCCTCCAGGGCGAGGAACAGGTCCTTGCCGTCCAACTCACAGGACAGGTCATCGCCCGGCGCGGCGGGCAATGGGGAGGCGGGCATGGGTTCCTGGATTACGTCATTCGGCGTCTCAGGTAATACCTGATTCGGCGTCCCGGAGGGCGGCTTAGGGATGGCAGCTAAAGAGGGAACAGGCACCGGGCGGTCCTGGACGGGTCCGGGCGTCCTGGTGCTTTCTTCTTTAGCCGCCTTCTTTTCCTCCAGGATCGCACCCAGGCTGCGTTCGGGAGCTTTCCCGTTGCCCATCCAGACCGCGTTCCGGATCGCCAGCCCCAGGGACTTCATGGCGGGAGCCACCTTCAGGGCGTAGTCGTTCGCGTCCATCCCCTTGGGGAACTGGACCCGGAAACACGCCATGCCGCTGTCCATCAGCTTCTGGGCGAGCTTGTCCGCGGCACGGTCCCCGGCTTCGTCCCGGTCGTAGGCGATCAGCACCCGCTCCACGCCCTGGCTCCTGAACGCCTCCAGGTGGTCCGGGGTGAACCCCTCCACCCCATAGGCTGCGGTCACGTTCCGGTATCCCGCGCACCAGAACGTCAGGGCGTCAATCAGCGCCTCGCACAGGATCACTTCCTTGCCCTTCAGCCCCTCCAGGTTCCACACGCCCCGGTGCGGACCCGGCAGATACAGGTGGTAGGGCGTCCCCTTGCGGAGGTTGTTGAGCAGCTTGCGCCCGTAGACCTCCTGGACGTTGCCTTCCTCGTCCTGGATCGGGATGACCAGACTCCCCGTGAAATGCTCGTGCCCCGATTCCCGGTAGAGTCCCAGCTTCTGGAGCCGCCCCCGGATTTCGCCCCCAGCCTTCACCGCCTTGATGGGCAGGCTGTAGCCCAGGGTCCGATTCGCATAGCCCAGCTTGAACCGCTCGATAGCCTCCGGATGGTCGATCCCACGGGCTTTCAGGTAGTCCAGGGCTTCCGGGGAGGTCTTCAGCGTGTCGTGGTAGTAGGTGATGGTCTGCTGCAAAAGCGCCTGGTCATCGGCATCGAACGCCACCGGGGGCGGCAACCGCCGCACGCTGCTGGACTTCGCCAGGCTCTCGGCTGGAGCCAGGGACAGGTCCGCCCGCAGCAGCTCCACCGCATGGCGGAAGCTGATGCCCTGGGTCTTCATCACCCAATCCACGGGACCGCCGCCCACGCCGCAGCCGAAGCAGTGCCAGAGGTTCTTGCCCGGCGTGACGATCAGGGAGCCTTCCGATTCCTCATGGAACGGGCATTTCCCCGTCCGGTCCTTGCCGGTCCTGGTCAGCACGATCCCGGACGCCTCCACCAGGCGCTCGACCGAAACCTCCGCTTTCAGGCGCTCCAGTTCCTCATCCGGGATGCGAGCCATGGGTTCCTCCGTCCGACCCAAAACGTGTCAAGGGGGTTTCTTGAAAATGTTCCTGGTTGAGCGTTACACCCAGTGGGTGTAGAGTCAAGCCCGAACCCCGGAAAGGAGACCTAAGCTCATGGCAGTTCGCATTCTCGGCGGGACCCCCATGAACGACCAGGACGCCCCTTTCTTCCAGGCTCTCGGCAGCCGCATCGCCAGCGCCCGCAAAGCCCTGAACCGCACCCAGCAGGAGCTTGCCGACCAGCTCGGCGTCGCCCAGCAGACCTATGCCAAATGGGAGATGGGACGCGCCCGCATCCAGGTGGACATGCTCCCCCGGCTGGCGCAGGGCTTGCAGGTGTCCATGGACGAGCTGGTGGGCGTGAAAACGGGTCCGCAGCCCAAACGCGGTCCCGCGAACAACTTCGAGAAACGGATCGAGCGGATGCGCAAGCTTCCCCGAACCAAACAGCAGCTCATCCTGGACATGCTGGACGCCTTCCTCGCCAAAGCGAGCCACTGAGCCTGTTTCTTCTTTAGCAGCCAGATCGAAAAGCCCGCCCCCGTTACGACCACTGGGGGTTGGGGGTCTTTTCTTAGCGGCTATAGAAAGAAGGAACGCCGCGAGCCGAAAGCCCTCATAGGGGCTACGCCGCCGCATCAACCCGCCTTGAGGATGCGGGCGATCTGGATTGCCTGGAACGGCTTGCCCGCCCGGGAGGTGATCCCCACCTCGGACAGCCGCCTGCCGATGGTCCGCAGGGATGCCCCGGCTTCATGGAACCGCTGGATGAGCTGGACCACCTCCCGCTCCTCCGGGACCGCCTGGAGGGCACCTTCCACGCAGCGGTAGCCATACGGCTCGAATCCGCCCGTGTAGCGCCCGGACTGCTTCAGGTGCTTCATCGCCATGGACGTGCGCTCACTGATCACGTCCCGCTCGAATTCGGAGAGGACCGCCAGCATCCGGAACACCATCTTGCCCGTGGAGGACGTGGTGTCGATCTTCTCACTCAGGCTCACCAGGTCCGCGCCCTTGCGGTCCAGGCTCTCGGCGATCAGCAGCGTGTCCCGCGTGGATCGCGCCAGGCGGCTGAGGCTATAGACCACCAGGGACTCGCCCCGTCCCACGGCTCGGAGGGCGTCCTGGAGGGCGGGACGGTTATCGCAACGCCCGCCGCTCAGTCCCCGGTCCACGTGAACCTCCACCAGCTCGTAGCCGTTGCCCTGGCACCAGCCCCGGATGCGCTCCGTCTGCGCGTCCAGGCTCACGCCGAAGTCCGCCTGGTCCGCCGTCGAAACCCGGACGTAGCCGTAGGCTCGCAGCGTTCCGTTCGCCTTCCGTGGACCCATTCCCCTGCTCCTGGCTGTGACAGCGGGTTCCCGCCGTGACGAAAGGACCGCGCCGGTCCCTTCCAAAGGCAGTGATCCCCACGGATCACCGGGAGAAGCCACGCGCCCTCCATCCCTGCGTTTTTCCGTCAGGGGCGGGAGGCTTGCGGGTGGCTGGGAGGGGCACGGATTCAGGCAAAACGAGGAGGGGCGGGGTTTTCCCGGATTCGTGTTGGCTGCCCAGAACAGCCACGGGTGGTCGAATTACGAACCGGGGCAAGGAACGTCAGGGTGACCACGGCTGGCGCCGGGGTGGGTCTTGCGAAACCCAAGCCGCTCCGACCTAACATGTTAGGAACCCCGTCAGGGCTGGGTTTGAGCCGGGTTGCCGTCTGGGTTGAGGGCGGGCTTTGAGGCTGAGGTGGTCACCGCGTGGAGGGTGGGCGGCTGCGTGGCTGCGCAACCTCGGCTCGAAAACGCGAGGGCTGTTGGTAATTCCTGAAGTCGGCGGGTATGTCGCCCCTGACACCCCATCCGTCAGGAGGCATCCCGTGACCACCGCTCCCACCCCAATCCCCGGCAGCCGACGCCAGAATCCTTTCCAGAGCGTCCCCATCCCCGTCCCGCTGGAGGGCTGGAACCTCCGGGCTGCGGACATCTTCAGGGAACGTCCCCTCGCTGACCACCTGGAGCGCAACCACGCTTGGCTCCAGGCACGTCCTCGAACCTCCAACCAGATCGAGGACGCCCTGTTCCCCTCCTTCGCCCTGGGCGGGATGGAGTCCAGGGAGGTGCGCAGCCTCCTGAACCGCGCCCTCTGGGATGCCGGGTTCTCTCCCAGCCATGAGGACGCGAACCCCACCTGGACGTGGACAGACGGCATCTGAAACCCACCCATCGGCGCTCCCGTCCCTGCCCAGGGAGGCACGGCACGGGGGCGTTCCCGGGCTGCCCTCTCCCAAAGGCGTCCGCGCAGCCACCAACCCACCCATAGGAACCCCGACCGCTCCTGCGGCGAGATTCGTTCTCAATTTGAAAGCGACCCCATGCCTGAATCCTCTGCCTCATCCCCGAACGTGACCCCTGCGCCCTTCATCCACACCGGCACCTCCACCCGGGTGCCCTGGGTGCCTTCCTCCGCCCCTGCCGACATCCGCCACGGTCAGGCGATCTTCTACCTGCTGAAGGCGTTAGACCACGAGGCTGCCTTTGAGCGCGACCTGCCCACCCTGCTGCTGGCGAAGGTGGTCTGCAACCTCCGGAACTATTACCTCCAGGACCAGGAAAGCACCGTCGATCTGATCCTGACCCACTTCAATCCCAAGTCCTGGGACGAGCCGTGGTCAGCGGAGGCGGTGCGGCTGATGTGGGAATGCGTGGAACCCTACACCCCTTACCTGGGCATCGTGGACGAGACAGCCGTTGCCAGACAGCGGAAGGCGTTCCTGGAGAACGAGGTGGTCGATCTGATCGCCTGGACGGTGCCGGGGGGGAGGGTGTGGGACAAGGATCTGGAGCGGGTGTTCCGGGAATGGAACCCGGATCTGGAGATCGCGTTCACGGGGAACCTGTTCACCCGCGCCGTGAAAGCCGTCACGGGGTTGAGCAAAACGCCCGCCCACGGGCGCTACTACTGGGAAGGCTTCCACCTGCCCACGGCTGAGGAGGTGGCGGTGGCTGCGGGGAAGGCGGCTTGAGCGGGGCGGTGTACTTCCCGGGTTGCCCTTCCATAACCAGGTTCCAGGGACCGTCAGACGAAGGAACATCTGGAAACCAGAGCAAAGCAGCCCGCGAGAGGCTAAAGGGTGGAGGCGACGAGTTGCTGGTCAGATGCCCCACCACCCGCTCCGTTTCCTCGCCTGCGCAGGTCCTCAGGGACCCGCACAGGCTCGTAAACGTCGCTCTTGTACAAGGCATCGTCGGCAACCAATGGCGAGCTACTTTTCAATCTCCACGTCTGAAAGGTCCTTAACGGACAAAATTGCTTTGGTGTAGTGATGCCCTGTCATAGCTTGTTCTAATACACCTTTAATCTTTGCCTTTTTACCTATCGCAAACCTGAGGTTTTTGCCTGATGGCTCGATAATCTGCACCACGCCAATATTGTCTATATCCTCAGAGTTAAACCTGTCGTCCTTGTTGCCAATAACCTGGACAGGCTTCTTGAGCTTGATGCAGCGTATCTTCACCTTCTTGCATAGACCATCATTCTCAAAGTTCGGCGGACCATACTCTGTTCTCTCGACAACCACCCCTGAGAGAACAACGGCACCGTAATTGAGCTTTTCCAGGGCAGGCTCAACTGCCATGCATTGAAACCCAGCAAGCAGGACTAGGCTGAATAAAGCTCTATTCGGGAGGTACATATGGAACCCCTTTCCAACCTTCAATTCTTCCAATTGTATTAGCCAGGGTTGCCTTTTGACCCTTATCCAGAGTCGACAGCACAGTGTCGCCAGATACACCTGTTAATCGCGACAAATCAGCTTTATATTGCGCGGTGTTATTTTCTGATGGGGGAGCATAGCTATCAATGGTGCCATTGAGTGAAGAATTGGCGTACTTATTATCGAGCAAATCCGCCAAGGCTTCCCACCCGTGTTGAGCGCTCGGGAAGATCGCGAACTTGCCGTCAGTTCCAATAGCTCCATGCTCCTTTGCCACCTTCCCGTTCACCAGGTTCCCAGGGTTGTTGTCCCGATTCGGATGCGTCCCTTTGACTTTGGTAGTGGACCCATCCTTGTATTCGTAGGTGACGGTGGTTCCCTTGGCAGTAGCTTTTACAGGTAATCCCTTGTCAGCTTCGCCCTTCTTGTCTGTTTGCGACAACGCAGCACCCCACCGCACTTCCCATCCGCGCAGGGCGATTCCCCTTGTACCGCAAGGCTTTTCAAAGACCGATCCGCCATTGTAGCCCCGGAGACCCCCCGATGCACCTTTCCCGCCGCGCCGAGGGCGGCAGCCAGGGAAGGCAGCTAAAGAAGGAACAACGGAACAGGGAGGCACCCCTCAGGGTAACCTCCCATTCCTTATTCCCCGCGCCTATTTGCCTTCAGCGCTGCCCTTCGGCTTCAGGGGCATCCTTCCCGCCGCCGCCACGCTGGACCCTCCTGGGCGCACTGGACGGCTTCCTCCAGGGTCCCGAACTTGCCCCAGCACGTGGGGCGGTCCCAGGCTCCCCCGTCCAGGCACCAGGTGTCGAACCGGACGCCGCCCGCCCATGCCTCGTTCGGTCCCGTGACCACGAACGGAAGGAACCACCAGGGCTGATGGCTGGCGGGTCTGCGTTCGTTGTCCGTGTCCCAGAAACGCTTCGGCAGCACGGGATTGATGGGGATGCCGTCGATGATCTTCTCAGCCCTGAGCTTCAATCCTCGCCCTCCTCATCCGCTTCCCGCTCCAGCGCCTCCAGGAGGGCTTCAGCGGTGGGTTCGGGGTCCAGGGCATGTCTCCCAGCCTCCGGGAGCCTTCCGGGGTGCGTGGCGGCGTGGACGCTCTTGAGGAGCCGGATGCTGACCTGGGTATAGATTTCCGTGGTGCTGAGTTCGGCGTGACCGAGCATCGCCTGGATGAACCGGATGTCCGCGCCACCCTCCAGCATGAGGGTCGCCATCGTGTGCCGGAATAAGTGACAGGCGCCCTTCTTGCCGACGCCCGACTTCTCCACGTAGATGCGCACCAGCCGCGTCATCGCGTTGGGGGCGAACGCCTCGCCCCATTCGGACAGGAACAGCGTCCCGTCATCCCTGCCCGTGACCAGTTCCGGGCGGGCGCTGTCCCGATACCGCTCGATCCACGCCAGCGCACGTTCTCCAATGGGAATGAGCCGGTCTTTCCTGCCCTTGCCCTGGCGGATCATGACGGTCCCGCGCTCCCGGTCGATGTTGTGGACTGTCAGGTTGATGAGTTCCAGCCGCCGCATCCCCGTGGAATAGAACGTCTCCAGGATGGCTCTGTCCCGCAGCCCGATGGAATTGCCCACCTCCGGGATCGCCAGCACCGTTTCAGCCTCCCGCGCCGTCAGGATGGCTTTGGGCAGCCGTTTCTCCAGCCGGGGCAGTTCCAGGTCCGTGGCAGGGCTGTAGAGCAGGTGCCCTTTCTTGACCAGCCACGAGAACCAATGCCGGATGGGGATGATCCTGGAATGCTGGCTGCGCGTGGACAGCGGCTCGCCATCCGCCTTGCGGTAGTAGAACAGGTAACGCTGATACCGCTCCAGGATGGGGCGGTCGATCTGGGCGGGCTTGGTCAGGCTGCGCTCATCACACCAGGCAATGAGGTAGCGCAGGTAGTTCTCCCGGGTCTCGATGGTCCGGGGGCTGTAGTTCTTCTCAGCCAGGAACGCCAGGTAGCGGAGCATGTGGTGGTAGAGGCTGTCCGGGTCGCGGACATCGCCAACCGGCGGACGCTGGCGATGCTGACCACGCCGGGGCATCAGTTCCCCCGGTCCATCTTCGGGTAGGACGTATCGGGGTAGGACGGCGGCACGTGAAACCCAGAAGTACCGCGTTTCTCACCATTGAGGGAAGCCGTTGCGGTCAATGCCATGTCCGGAGCGGCTTCAGGCTCGATGGAACCACCCCGAACGGACCCCGAATATGCCCCGAATACCCGCCGAATCAGCCCCGAATTTTCAGCCTCGCCACCCCGAATATTCTCGCCATCGCCCCGAATTTTCGCCGTCATACCCTCGGCTTCCAGCCGGTCGCCATCCATCAGCCCCAGAAGCCCGCCGCGTCCTTCGGCATCCTCGCCCTTGTAGAGCAGCTCGTATTCCACGGTCTTCCCGCGTCCCTTGTGGGGCAGCAGGAACTCCATCTCCACCAGCCGCCCCAGGTGCGTCCAGAGCTGGGTATCGCCCCATCCCAGGGCTTCCCGCGCCTGCCTCCGGGTGAAATGGAAAGCTGACGGGTCCATGCCGCGCCCCTCGCATTCCGCCTTCACCCAGCCGTGGATCAGCGTCAGCAGCTTGCGGGTCTGGGGCAGCAGCTCGTCCACCGTCCGGGAAAAGACCTCCTGGGCAAGCTCATTGGCGAGGGCGATGTCCTCCGGGGTGACCTCGATGTAGCGCAAGGAACCATGGGTCTTAACGTCCCGCTGGAACTGGTGCAGGAGGGCAATGGCGCGGATCAGCGTCAAATACTTCACGTGGTCGCGCCGGCTCCGGGTCTGGTCATCCCGGAAGCTGAGCTGGGCAGCATAGGGATTGACCACCGCCAGGGGCTGTAGCAGCCTCTGGGCGTTGCGGTGGAGCTTCAGCAGGCTATCCCGGCTCTCCCTCGCCAGCAGCCCTTCCAGCGTCTCCCGGCTGCGTTGCAGGGCATGGATGGCGCGGGTCTGTTCCCGGCTCTCATTGACGGTGAGCACCAGGCAGCGGTTCAGCAGCTCCTCGTCCAGGTCGATGGCGGTGGTGGTGAGGAACAGGGAAACCGGACCCTCCACCGTGTAGTCATGCGTCACCAGCATCCCCGACTGAGGGTCCTTGCCCGTGGACGCCATGGTGACCCTGCCTTCCGACTGGAGCAGCTTGAGGGCGTAGCTGGCTTGCTTCGCGCCCTCCTCCTCCGCAATGGCAAGGATCTTGTGTTGGAGGCTGCGGTCGCCCATGTAAAAGATGGATTGCCCGCTCATGGCGGAATAGCGGATCACGTCCTCCTCGGGAATCAGGTCCAGGACCGCATCCATCAGGCTGGATTTACCTGCCGCCGATGCCGACTGGATCAGCAGCGCCAGGGGGCGATCCAGGAGGCGGGACACCGCCGCCAGGTAGCCGGTGAGCTTGTTGGACTCCTCCCCCACCACCCCCAGCGCCTCGAAATCCTGGAGAATCCGCCGCATCAGGTCCGGGGACTTCAGCAGCTCCAGGGCTTCGGCATGTTCCGTCTCCGTGATGGGTGGCAGTTTGGCTTTCGCCGCGAGGGCTTCCGACAATGCGTCCGCCTGCATCGCCTCCACCTTGCGCAGCACCTTGCCCAGGTCCCGTTTCAGGGTGTCCTCGGATTCTCCCAGCTCCAGACCCGCCTGCCGGATGAAACCCGCCCTGGCTTTGGACTGGTAGAGGTCCAGCGTGTCCACGTGAAACGCTTCGCCCCTGGACACCATCAGGTTGACCTTGAGGGTTTCCGGGTTCAGCGGCTTCTCCCAGCCCCTGACGCGGTATTTACGCCCCTCCAGGCTCATATACAGGTCCTTGCCGTCCAGCTCGCAGGAAAGGTCATCCCCCGGCGCTGGAGGCACCGGAGAGGCTGGAATGGGCTCCAGGGCAGATTCCTGGACGGTTTCACGCATGGTTTCCCGGACGGGTTCCTGGATGGTTTCCCGGTTTCCCGGATGGGCGGGAATCCGGTTGGGAATCTGGTTTCCCGGCTTTCCGGAATCCCGGGAAAGCGGCTGAGGGATGGCAGCTAAAGAAGGAACAGGCTCGGGCGTCCTGGTGCTTTCTTCTTTAGCCGCCTTCTTTTCCTCCAGAACCGCACCCAGGCTGCGTTCGGGAGCCTTGCCGTTGCCCATCCAGACCGCGTTCCGGATCGCCAGCCCCAGGGACTTCATGGCGGGAGCCACTTTCAGGGCGTAGTCGTTCGCGTCCATCCCCTTGGGGAACTGGACCCGGAAACAGGCGATGCCCTGGTCCATGAGCTTCTGGGCGAGCTTGTCCGCGGCACGGTCCCCGGCGTCGTCCCGGTCATAGGCGATCAGCACCCGCTCCACGCCGCAGCTCTTGAACGCTTCCAGGTGGTCCGGGGTGAACCCCTCCACCCCATAGGCTGCGGTCACGTTGCGGTATCCCGCGCACCAGAACGTGAGGGCGTCGATCAGCGCCTCGCACAGGATGACCTCCTTGGAACCCTTCAAGCCCGCCACGTTCCACACGCCCTTGTGCGGTCCTGGCAGGTAGAGATGGTAGGGCGTCCCCTTGCGCAGGTTGTCCAGGAGCTTGCGCCCATAGACTTCGAGGATGTTGCCTTCCTCGTCCATCACGGGAATGACGAGGCTGCCGGTGAAATGCTCGTGTCCGGATTCCCGGTAGAGCCCGATCTTCTGGAGCCGCCCCCGGATTTCGCCCCCAGCCTTCACCGCCTTGATGGGCAGGCTGTAGCCCAGGGTCCGATTCGCATAGCCCAGCTTGAACCGCTCCACCGCCTCCGGGTGGTCGATTCCACGGGCTTTCAGGTAGTCCAGGGCTTCGGGGGCGGTCTTGAGGGTGTCGTGGTAGTAGGCGATGGTCTGCTGGAGGAGCGCCTGGTCATCGGCATCGAAGGTCACCGGGGACGGCAGCCGCCGCACGGAGCTGGCTTTCACGGAGGCTTCCACGGGAGCCATGGACAGGTCCGCCCGCAGCAGCTCCACCGCATGGCGGAAGCTGATGCCCTGGGTCTTCATCACCCAATCCACGGGACCGCCGCCCACGCCGCAGCCGAAGCAGTGCCAGAGGTTCTTGCCCGGCGTGACGATCAGGGAGCCTTCCGATTCCTCGTGGAACGGGCATTTCCCCGTCCGGTCCTTGCCGGTTTTCGTCAGCACGATCCCCGAGGCTTCCACCAGGCGCTCAACCGACACTTCCACCTTCAGGCGCTCCAGTTCCTCATCCGGGATGCGAGCCATGGGTTCCTCCGTCCGACCCAAAACGTGTCAAGGGGGTTTCTTGAAAATGTTCCTGGTTGAGCGTTACAGCCAGTGGGTGTAGAGTCAAGCCCGAACCCCGGAAAGGAGACCTAAGCTCATGGCAGTTCGCATTCTCGGCGGGACCCCCATGAACGACCAGGACGCCCCTTTCTTCCAGGCTCTCGGCAGCCGCATCGCCAGCGCCCGCAAAGCCCTGAATCGCACCCAGCAGGAGCTTGCCGACCAGCTCGGCGTCGCCCAGCAGACCTATGCCAAATGGGAGATGGGACGCGCCCGCATCCAGGTGGACATGCTCCCCCGGCTGGCGCAGGGCTTGCAGGTGTCCATGGACGAGCTGGTGGGCGTGAAAACGGGTCCGCAGCCCAAACGCGGTCCCGCGAACAAATTCGAGAAACGCATCGAGCGGATGCGCAAGCTTCCCCGGACCAAACAGCAGCTCATCCTGGACATGCTGGACGCCTTCCTCGCCAAAGCGAGCCACTGAGCCTGTTTCTTCTTTAGCAGCCAGACCGAAAAGCCCGCCCCCGTTACGACCACTGGGGGTTGGGGGTCTTTTCTTAGCGGCTATAGAAAGAAGGAACGCCGCGAGCCGAAAGCCCTCATAGGGGCTGCGCCGCCGCATCAACCCGCCTTGAGGATGCGGGCGATCTGGATTGCCTGGAACGGCTTGCCCGCCCGGGAGGTGATCCCCACCTCGGACAGGCGCCTGCCGATGGTCCGCAGGGACGCCCCGGCTTCATGGAACCGCTGGATGAGCTGGACCACCTCCCGCTCCTCCGGGACCGCCTGGAGGGCACCTTCCACGCAGCGGTAGCCATACGGCTCGAATCCGCCCGTGTAGCGCCCGGACTGCTTCAGGTGCTTCATCGCCATGGACGTGCGCTCACTGATCACGTCCCGCTCGAATTCGGAGAGGACCGCCAGCATCCGGAACACCATCTTGCCCGTGGAGGACGTGGTGTCGATCTTCTCGGACAACGACACCAGGTCCGCGCCCTTGCGGTCCAGGCTCTCGGCGATCAGCAGCGTGTCCCGCGTGGATCGCGCCAGCCGGCTCAGGCTGTAGACCACCAGGGACTCGCCCCGTCCTACGGCTCGGAGGGCGTCCTGGAGCGCGGGACGGTTATCGCAGCGCCCGCCGCTCAGTCCCCGGTCCACATGGACTTCCACCAGCTCGTAGCCGTTGCCCTGGCACCAGCCCCGGATGCGTTCCGTCTGCGCGTCCAGGCTCACCCCGAAGTCCGCCTGGTCCGCCGTCGAAACCCGGACGTAGCCGTAGGCTCGCAGCGTTCCGTTCGCCTTCCGTGGACCCATTCCCCTGCTCCTGGCTGTGACAGCGGGTTCCCGCCGTGACGAAAGGACCGCGCCGGTCCCTTCCAAAGGCAGTGATCCCCACGGATCACCGGGAGAAGCCACGCGCCCTCCATCCCTGCGTTTTTCCGTCAGGGGCGGGAGGCTTGCGGGTGGCTGGGAGGGGCACGGATTCAGGCAAAGCGAGGAGGGGCGGGGTTTTCCCGGATTCGTGTTGGCTGCCCAGAACAGCCACGGGTGGTCGAATTACGAACCGGGGCAAGGAACGTCAGGGTGACCACCGCTGGCTCTAGGATGGGTCTTCCGAAACCCAAGCCGCTCCGACCTAACATGTTAGGAACCCCGTCAGGGCTGGGTTTGAGCCAGGTTGCCGTCCGGGGCGAGGGCGGGCTTCGGGGCTGAGGTGGTCACCGCGTGGAGGGTCGGCGGCGGCGTGGCTGCGGATCGGAACCCGGGTGGTATTTGGTTGAGTCGGCGGGCATGTCGCCCCTGACACCCCATCCGTCAGGAGGCATCCCATGACCACCACGCCCACCCCGATCCCCGGCAGCCGTCGCCAGAATCCTTTCCAGAACGTCCCCATCCCCGTCCCGATTGAGGGCTGGAACCTCCGGGCTGCGGACATCTTCCGGGAACGTCCCCTCGCTGACCACCTGGAGCGCAATAGGGCTTGGCTCCAGGCTCGTCCCCGAACCTCCAACCAGATCGAGGACGCCCTGTTCCCTTCCTTCGCCTTGGGCGGGATGGAGTCCAGGGAGGTGCGCAGCCTCCTGAACCGCGCCCTGTGGGATGCCGGGTTCACTCCCAGCCATGAGGACGCGAACCCCACCTGGACGTGGACGGACGGCATCTGAAACCCGCACATCGGCGCTCCCGTCCCTGCCCATGGAGGCACGGCACGGGGGCGTTCCCGGGCTGCCCTCGCCTCAAGGCGTCCGTGTAGCCACCCACCCACCCACAGGAACCCCGACCGCTCCTGCGGCGAGATTCGTTCTCAATTTGAAGGCGACCCCATGCCTGAATCCTCTGCCTCGTCCCCGAACGTGACCACCACGCCCTCCATCCGCACCGGCACCCTCAACCGGAAGCCCTGGGTGCCCTCCTCCTCCAGCGCCTCCGACCGGCTGAAGCAGGCGCTGTGGTACCTCACCCAGGAATTCGACTACGGGACCGCCCGCAGCCACCCCAACCCCGTGATGCCCCTGGCGACGGCGGTCTGCAATCTCCGGAACTACCACAAGCAGAGCAAGGCAAGCACGGTGCGGCTGATCCGCGACCACTTCAACTCCAGGGCTGGCTATGCCTGGTCACCGGAGGGCATCCGCCTTGTCTGGAAGGAGGTGGAGCGGTTCACGCCGAGCCTGGGGCTGATTGACGAGAAAGCCATTGCCAAGCAGCGGAAGGCGTTCCTGGAGAACGAGGTGGTCGATCTCATCGCCTGGACGGTGCCGGGCGAGAGGGTGTGGGACAAGGAGCTGGAGCGGGTCTTCCGGGAATGGAACCCGGAGCTTGAGATCACGTTCACCGGGAACCTGTTCACCCGCGCCGTCAAAGCCGTCAACGGCATGAGCAAAACGTCCATCGGCGGGCGCTACTACTGGGAGGGCTTCCACCTGCCCACGGCTGAGGAGGTGGCGGTGGCTGCGGGGAAGGCGGCTTGAGCGGGGCGGTGTACTTCCCGGGTTGCCCTTCCATAACCAGGTTCCAGGGACCGTCAGACGAAGGAACGTCTGGTAGCCAGAGCAAAGCAGCCCGCGAGAGGCGGGAGGGTGGAGGCGACGTGTTGCGGGTCAGATACCCCACCACCCGCTTCGGTTCCTCGCCTGCGCAGGTCCTCAGGGACCCGCTCAGGCTCGTAAACGTCGCTCTTGTAACAGGCGTCGTCAGCAGCCATGAAAATGCCCCGGAGAACCGGGGCACATGTGACGCCTTGAAATTCATCCGGGTACTACTCGCTGCCTGCCACGGCGTTCACGGCTTCTTTTGCAAAGTGGCATCAGGCTTCACCCAGAAGTAAACGAAGCCATTCTTGATTTCCATTTTGCATCCATTCTTAAACAATGCAATATCAGCACTGTCATCAGACCCAAGCCTAATAAACTTATAGGGCTGAATGCTAGAGCTGAGTGCCGGGTCTGTTGCATCAAAATTCTTAAATATAGGCATCCGTCCTTCCTGAGTTAGGAACCCATACGAGGTATTTTCCAATACCTTCCTAACATCAATGATTGCACATTCACGCGAGCCCCATCCCCACCACAGCACACGTCCACCGTCGAGCGGAACCCAAATGGGATATTCGGCATAGCTCAGATCAGTCGGCAATACAGATGGGACGGCGCTTACCATGAAAATTCGCCTTTTTTCATGGACTCCAATTATCAATGTCCATTTTTTATTAGTATTACCTGTTATCCAATATAAATCAATATTTCCGTCAGGAGAATTAAGAACGGTCGACCGTGCAGCCTTGCCTATAATCGCAGATATTTGGATTGAATCATTTCTGCTTCTGACATGAAATCGATCGAACACGCTTTGGTAGATCAGGCGGCGTTCAACCCTTTGAGCTAGCAGGCTGTTAAGGTCTGCGCCATATGACCAACCGGAAGCCATAAATACTATTGTGGCAATAAGACAATTTCTCATGTCACCACCCTGTCAATTTGCCGAAGTATTGAGAAAAATAATCCGCGCATCACCATTGGAAACAGCACTGCGCATTGCCTGAATTAGCCTTTGCCCGTTTGAATCTGGTCGCACCAACCAACACCCCTGACTAAAAGGTCTTGCATGGTTGCCAGATAAGGAAGATCGAGGAGCATTCCAACTCCCTCCCGCATTATTTGGCATTGGCGGATGGAGGTGAATATTGTCTTGCCTAAAGGCTCCACCCTGATTCGGATTTGCCGCACTTGTAGGCAGAACGCCACTACCACCTTGAGTAGTCACAGCAACCGTTGGAAATCCGCCATTAGGACTATTTGCATGATGCGTAACATTTGTCCAAGAATAAACACCATTTGCCGTAGGTGCCCCATCACTCGCACTGTCTGGGGTAGTCTTCATATCCGCTTGAACAACGCTGCGCTGGTTCGAATCAGTCATCTGAAGACCAGACTCAAGGCTGAACGAGAGCGTAGTGGTTGCCTGCGTTAGTGTCGCAGTAGCGTTGTATTCACCGCTGCCTCCATTCACAACACTAAGCTGGGTAGTCGTAAAAGTTGTTGAGGCGAGAACTGTTTGCGACCGCTTTTCCTCATCCTGCCGCCGTCTTCCAGCATTCTCATTTTCGCTGGCCCCCGCCCCTGCGGTGGGAACCCCACTATCCGCCTTCGTAGCAGAGGTCGTTTTGTTCTTATCCTTTTCCTCCTCCCTCGCCAGTCCCGTGGGGTCCGTGGTCATGACCGGATTGTTCTGCACGTAGCTGTTGATGTTCCAGCTCTGGGTGAACTCGAAATGCTGGTCCCTGGCCGGATCGGGGCTCGCGAACCGTCCGTATTGCGGCAGGTAGAACCGCGCCTGCATGTATATCAGCCCCGATGCATCCGTCTGCTCATGTCCCGTGAACCCCTTCGCTGTCCGGAAGGTCCCCGACTGCTCGAGGAGTTCACCGAAGGGCAGGTATTTCTGCCGCGATTCAACCGTCCCCGCGGGGCCCGTGACCACCCGGGGGCTTCCCAGGTGGTCCACCTGGGTGACGTGGAGGCCTGCGGAATCCCGTTCCGCCGTGCCCTGGGTGCCCACGTAGAAGACGTCACGCGTCCATGTCAAGGATCCGCTGGGACTGACCTCCCACTGGCTCACCAGCTGCCGGGCATCATTGTAGAGCTGAATCCGGGATTTCTGGTAGGTCCCCCCGAGATAGTCCTGGATGACGGTGCGCAGGCCGTCGGCACGGTATTGGTACCGCTCCTGGACCCCGCGGGAGGAATGCTCCACCGAGGTCACCCGGCCCAGGGCATCGTAGCCCAGGGTGATCACCTTGCCCGACTCCCCGGGGCGCTCAAAGACCTGGGTGAGGTTTCCCTGGGCATCGTACTGGGCGCCGGTGTAGGCGCCGTTGGCCATCTGAACGGGCAGACGGTTGTGGCCCCACAGCGCGGCATCGTTGGGATCGAAACTCACGTAGGCCGTGGAGGGGCAAACGGTTCCCGGGCTGGTGGTCGCTCCGCTGATCCGGTTCCCGAAGGCGTCGTAGGTGAAGGTCTGGCTCTGCGGGCCGTAACTCGGACTCTGGAGGGTGGCGGAGACGAGGCGATTGAGCGCGTCATAGCCGAACACGTCCGTCTCCAGGGTCCTGAGATCCAGGACCTGGGCCAGGTTCCCGGCGGGATCGTACGCGTAGCCCCAGCGCTCCAGGGCGGCGTTTCCCGCACCGAAGTGCTCCAGGGTCCCCAGCCGCATCTGGTCCGGGCCGTAGGAGAAGTGGCTGGATGCCCCGTTTCCGTAGGCCACGGCCCGGGGAAGCCAGCTCACCGGCTCGAAGCTGGTCGACCAGTCGCTGCTGTCCGCGATGGTCTGGCCTCCGCTCGAGAGGAGCCTGGGGAGGCCGGCGGCTTCGAAATAGCTTTGGGTCCAGTCCGCGTGCCCCGTGGAACCCGAGGTCCGGTTGCCATACGCGTCGTAGCCCAGCGTCTGGGTGAGACTCTGGCCCGCGGCCAGGGTCGTCAAGGTGCTGAGCCGCCCGGTGGTGCCGTCGTACCCGTACGTGGCCTGGATCTGCCCATCCTGGCTCCAGGCGGGCTTGCCTCTGCCGCCGGGCGCCGTGTCATAGGTGAAGCTCTGGTTCACGGTGCCGTCGCTGGAAACGACGGAAAGCACCCGGCCCAGCCCGTCGGGGGTGGCCGTCACGGACCTGCCGTTGTAGTCCGTGACCTGGGGCCGGCCCGCGACCGTGAATCCGGAATAGGTGGTGGTGCCGCTTTCCGGCTGCTCCAGCGAGGTGAGCCAGCCCAGCGCGTTGTAGGTCCAGGACCGGGCCTGGCTGTGGGAACCGCTGGACTGGCTCACGCTGACGAGGCGGTTCGAGGCGTCGTAGCCGTAGGCGGCCACCTGGCCCAGGGCGTCCGTGACCGCCTTCAGGCGGCCCGCGGCGTCATGGAGGAACTGCGTCGTGCGGGTGCCGGCAACGGTCACCACCTTCTTGAATCCGGCCGATGCCGGGTAGGCGGTCACGGTGGTCAGGCCGGCCGGATCGATGGACGTGTCGGCCCTTCCCCGGGAATCGTAGGTGAGCGAAGAACCCCGGTACAGCGCCGCGGTCACGGTGGTCGTGGGCGGGCTGGTCTGCCACTGGAGGCAGGCCCTTTCGCCGGTATCGGGATTGATGGCGCCCCACTTCTTACAGACGGATTCCCCGGGGACCGTCACGGTCGTTTGGCGGGTCAGGTTCGGGAGCATCCACTGGGTCTCGTGGTCGGCTCCGTCCCCGGACAACCAGACCGTTTCACCCGTGGGGCGGCCCGCGCCGTCGTAGCCGTGGATCCGGTGGGACCACCCGCCGTTGGGGTCGAGGCGACGCTCCAGGACGAGTTCTCCGTACCCGTTATAGCGGAGCGCCTGGACCTGGGCGCCGCGGGTGACGGTCAGGCCCCGGTGGGAAACGTCGTCGTAGGCGATCTCCGTGGCCTGCATGCCGGGCGGCGTGATGCGGGTGAGGCGTCCGGCCCCGTCCCACTCGAACGTGGTCGTCCGGTTGTCGGCGTCACGCTGGGCCGTTGGCCGGCCCACTTCGTCCTGGTCCTGGCCCGAGGTCAGGAGGAGGCCGGCGTTGGGCCGGACGCCGATGCTCGACAGATAGCCGTTGCCGTCGTACCCGTAGGCGGCGACGCCCATGCTCCCGCTGAAGGCGAGGCCGTTGGGACTGGAAAGGGTCGCCTTCAGCATTTCGGCGGCGGCAAGGCCCGAGGCTCCCTGGTAATCCAGGGTGGTGACCACGGCAAGGCTCGCCGGGTCCCCCGTGGTCACGGACCTGAGGGTATTCAGGGCACCATCCCGTTCCCGGGCCACCTTGGGTGGAGGATTCGCGGTGCTGCCGTTCTGGGTCGCGTCGGTTCCCCGGGAGGTGGTCTCGGTGGCCACCCGGCCGAGGAGCCACTGGGGGATCCGCGAATCGAGGGTTCGGACCACCAGGTCCTCCGTGCCCGACGCCGCCCCCGGCGAGCTCCAGCCGGCGCCCTGGCTGGCCAGATTCCACACGTCGAACCCGAGGGAGGGGGAGGCGGATAGCGCCGTGGTGCGGTGGACCTGGGTCCACCCCAGGCCGGAGGCCTCCCAGTTCGTCGTCTCCTCCGCGGTGAAGGTCTGGGCATCCTTGTCCCAGGTGCGGGTGCGGGTCGCATAGGGCACCGGGTAGTCCGTCAGCACCCCCCGGGCGTTGCCCGGGGCGTGCACGCTGAGGCGGTCCTTCACCACCCACTTGTAGGCCGAGCTGGCGCCGGGATCGGGGGTCGGCAGGTCCGCCTCCCAACCCACTCCGGCCGCGTAGTAGCGGGTCTCGCGCTCCACGTGCTTGAGGTAGGCCAGGAATTGCATCCCGTTCGCGGGGTCGGGCTCCACGAACCGGTGGACGGCCACCTGCCCGTCGGGGGTCGTGACGGCCGTGTAGAACGCGGTGGAAACCCAGGACTCGGTCAGATCGGTGCCGACGGGCGGCACCGCGGTGAGCCAGTTGAGCTGCGGCACGACCCGGGTGTAGCCGGTGGCGCGTTCCGAGCCGGATATCAGGTCCGCATCCGTCAGGCCCGACACGCCGAAGGCCCAGGAAGGACGCCGCTGGCTGGACGGGGCGATGCCCCAGGCGTTGGGGGAGCTGTTGGCCTGGTAGGTGTACGGCTTCCAGTCAAGGGTGACGATCCGGTTGGGCAGGGTCACGCTCCTCAGGACGGTCGGCGAAACGGTCACGCCATCCCAGGTCGCGCCGGTCCCGGCCACGGCGTACGCGAACTGGACGGATTCGCCCGTATCCGTTTGCTGGACCTTCACGGGCTGGAGGCAGTGGGCGGCCTCGCCCCAGACCACGTTCATTTTCCGCTGGCCGTGGAGCTGCTTCGTGACGGCGCTGTCCGGTTCGCCTCCGGTTTCCAGGGTCAACGCCTCCATGGGTTTCGGGCAGCCCAGATCCAGCAGGAAGCTGGAAACGGGGTGGCTGATGCCTTGGTAGGAGACCCGGACCCGCGTCAGGGCGCCCATGCCATAGGCGCTGGAGACCAGGCTCGGCATGCCCGGCGCCCCCACGGATCCCTCCACGGCGACCTGGATCCGGACCGATGGGTTCGTGCTCCACGTGGCGGTGTAGCCGATCCCATCCGGAGCGTAGGTGAAGTCGACGCGTTCCCCGAAGCGGTTCCGGATGTGGGTGAGGGCATAGTTGGCGCTGAAGAGGGAGGTGCGGGACGTGTTGACGAGGTAGGGACGGAGCTGGGTCCGGAATCGGTGGCTCACATAGGTGAACTCGTAGGCCACATCCCCCTCCACCACCAGGATCCGCCTGGGCCAGCGGCACTGGATGGCATTCGTGTCGATGCTCTCCTGGTAGTGCCAGTCCTGCACGTCCCCGGCGGCGTCCAGGATCCCCAGAATCAAGGCGCCCGTGGATCCCACCTGGATGAAGGGCGCCGCCGGATACCCCACATCGCCGGCGAGGGTCCCCAGGCTTCCGGACACGCCGAATTGCGCGAGGAGCTGCCCGGCCGCGGCGGCCGTCATGGAAGGCGGTACCGTGCCCACGAGGGTCCCGCCTCCGCCGGGAAGGCTGTACGCGCTCTGGGTTTCATCCGTTGAACCCAGCGCCAGGTCGAAGGAGCCTGGCGAGAAGCTCGAGGTTCCGTATCCGCGCTGGTAGATCGTGTCCACGGTGGTCGTGTTGTAGTACAGGGTTCCGCGGCTGCTTACCTGGGCCACGTAGGTCTCGAAAATGGAACTGACCGCCACCTGGGGAGCGATCCGGAGGCTCAGGGTCGGCCGGAAGGTGAGTCCGCGCTGCCCGATGCCCGGGCCGAACGGGATCTCCATGCTCGCCGCACCCGAGGCGACGTCCACCTGGACGCCCGCATTCAGGGTGGCCGGTCCTTTCGCCCGATCGAATTTCACTTCGGAAAAGCTGGATTGAAAGGACTGGGCCCGAAGAACCCCGGGCATTCCCACCAGGGCCAGGGTGATGAACAGCAGATTAATGGATGTGCTCAAAAGCCGGTAACGCCATTTACGCACAGAACTCCCCCTCGGCATTGCGAGTTAATAACTAAAGCAATTATGTTTAAACAGGTGTTCACCCAGCATTTATGCCATGGGATCTGAATTCAATCCGAGGGCATGGGTTGGGTTGGAGACAGGCTACACCCGATCCCGGCCCGGGCCGGAAAATTTCCCTGAACGGTCGAAAACGGGGGATGAACGGGTCGAAGCGGAGGAGGGTTCCCGGGCCGGCGGCCGGATTTGGGCCCCGGAAAAGGGGTGTGCAGGTCCCGGGAAGGGGGCTATCTCTTCCAAAAGCCCCGGTGCAACGCGGCGACTTCCTCCTCCACCTCCGGGACCGGGCCGATGACCTGGATGTCCTTCTGGCCGTGGGCGTAGAGGTACCTCGCCGGCACATCCAGGGTAGGGTTTTCCGGGTCGTTGCCGGTCAGTTCCAGGAGGCGCCGCTCCTCCAGGCCATACACCAGGCGGCCGATGTTGGCCCAGTACTGGGTGGCGGCGCACATGGCGCAGGGTTCCACCGTGGTGTAGAGGGTGCAGTCCCAGAGGTACCCGGGGGTGAAGTTCATGTCGGCGGTGCGGGCCAGGACGCTTTCGGCGTGGTTCACCGTGCTCACGTTGCCCTGCTCCAGGAGGACCGTCTCGTGGTCGGGGGCCACGAGGAGGGCGCCGAAGGGGTGGCGGCCCATGGCCACGGCGCGGGCGGCGATGGCGTTGGCCCGGCGCAGGTGGCGCAGGATCTGGCCGGGCGTGGGTCCGGATCGGTGGGTCATGGGCGGGCCTCCAGGACGTCAGGGGGGAGGTAATCAGGGTAATGGGGAGGGATGGATAATTTTTTATTATTGCGGGAAAAAAACAGATCATCCCGGGGGGTCCTGGTACAATTGCACGCGACAAATCTTTCCAACCCAATCAGGAGGCAGACCATGAGGAAGCCATTTCTCGCTCTGGGAGCGGTGTTTGCGTTCACCTGCGGGCTCACCGCCGCCCCCCCCAAGGGCAAGGTCAAGATCGCCCTCATCGTGGAATCCACGGTGGACGACAAGGGGTGGTGCCAGTCCATGCACGACGCCATCAAGGCCGTCCAGAAGGAGTACGGTCCGGCCAAGGTGGAGTACAGCTACAGCGAGAAGATGAAGCCCGTGGACGCGGGCTCCGCGGCGCGCCAGTACGCCTCCAGCAAGTTCGACATCATCATCTGCCACGGCGCCCAGTACAAGAACCTGGTCACCGAAATGGCCCCGGACTTCAAGGACACCACCTTCGTGTTCGGCACCAGCGCGGACATCGGCGGAAAGAACGTCTTCACCTACATGCCCGAGAGCGAGGAGACCGGCTACCTCAACGGCATCATCGCGGGCATGGTCACCAAGTCGAACATCCTGGGCCTGGTGGGCCCCGTGGACGGCGGCGACGCGGCCCGCTACGACCGGGGCTTCGTCCTGGGCGTCCGCGCCGCCAACCCCAAGGCCAGCGTCAAGGTCGCCCACACCGGCAGCTTCGGCGACTTCGTGAAGGCCTCCGAGCTGGCCCAGACCCAGATGAAGGCCGGCGCCGACTTCCTCACCGGCTCCTCCCAGCAGGCCATGGGCGCCCTGCGCGCCGTCGCCGCCAGCCCCAACAAGAACATCTGGTGGGCGGGCCAGGACATCTCCCAGCTGCACGTGGCCGAATCCCCCCGGGTGCTGGCGGCCTCCAGCTACAACTACACCACCGTGGTCCAGGTGCTCATCGCCAAGCGCGAGGCGGGCGTCAAGGGCGGGGAGAACATCCCCCTCAACTTCGCCAACAAGGGCTTCGTCTTCGCCTACAACGACAAGGTGGGCAAGGTGCTGACCCCGGCCATCCGCAAGGCCGTGGACAAGGCCAAGGCCGACTTGGCCGCCGGCAAGCTCAAGCTGGCCTGGAAGGAAGTTAAGTTCTAGCGCAGCACAGGAACATGGGCCCCGGCATGCCCAAGGCATTCCGGGGCCCGTTCTCCCCTGGAGACCCCATGGCCACCGCCGAGCCCATCCACGAACTCCAGCTCTCGGGCATCACCAAGCGCTTTCCGGGCATCCTGGCGTGCAACAACGTCTCCATGCGCGTGGCCCGGGGGGAGGTGCTGGCCCTGGTGGGCGAGAACGGGGCCGGGAAGTCCACCCTCATGAACATCCTGGCCGGGCTCTACCAGCCCGATGCCGGGACCATCGCCATCAACGGGGAGGAGGTGCGGTTCCACACCCCCAACGACGCCTACGCCCGGGGCATCGGCATGGTGCACCAGAACTTCATGCTCGTGCCCAACATGACGGTGACCGAGAACGTGGCCCTGGGGCTCAAGCAGCACCACCGGTTCATGAACCTGGACCTCAAGGCCACCCGGGCCCGGATCCTGGAGGTCTCCGCCCACCATGAACTGCCGGTGAACCCCGACGCCTACGTGTGGCAGCTCTCCGTGGGCGAGCAGCAGCGCGTGGAGCTCATCAAGACCCTGTGCTTCGGCGCCCGGCTCCTCATCCTGGACGAGCCCACCTCGGCCCTCACGCCCCAGGAGACCGACGATCTCATCGACCGCCTCAAGCGCATGACCGCCGAGCTCTCGATCATCTTCATCAGCCACAAGCTCAACGAAGTGAAGGAACTCAGCCACCGGGTGGCCATCCTGCGCCACGGCGCCGTGGTCTTCAACGGCCGCACCGAAGACCACACCCCGGCCGAACTGGCCGCGCTCATGACCGGGCGCGAGATCCACCTGCCCCGCAACGAGGGCCTGCTGGTGGAGGGCACCACCATCCTGGAGGCCCGGAACCTGAAGGTGCGGGGGGACCGCGGGAACTTCGCCCTGGACGGCCTCGACCTGGAGGTGCACGCCGGCGAGATCCTGGGCCTGGCGGGGGTCTCGGGCAACGGCCAGCGGGAGCTGGCCGAGGCGCTCACGGGCCTGCGCCCCGTGGAATCGGGCACCGTGCGGTTCCTGGACAAGGACATGACCAACCGGAGCCCCGCCGCCATGATCCACGCGGGCCTGGGCTACATCCCCGAGGACCGCCACCACGAGGGCATCGTGCCCCGGTTCACCGTGAAGGAGAACCTGGTCCTCAAGGACTTCCCCACCCCGCGATTCAGCTGGTCGGTGGTGCTCAAGCTGGGGGAGATCGACCGCAACGCCGAGGCCCTCAAGGAATCCTTCGACATCCGGTGCTCCTCCACCTCCGCGGCGGGGGGCTCCCTTTCCGGGGGCAACATCCAGAAGGTGATCCTGGCCCGGGAACTGGCCCGGGAGCCCCGGGCCCTCATTTCCGTCTACCCCACCCGGGGCGTGGACATGGGCGCCCAGGAATTCATCCATTCCCAGCTCCTGGCCCGCCGGCGAGCGGGGGGCGGCATCCTCCTCATCTCCGAGGAGCTCGAGGAAATCATGAATCTCTCCGACCGCATCGCCGTCATCTACAAGGGGCGGATCCTCAAGGTCCTCACCAGCCTCGAGGCCACGCGCGAGAAGCTGGGGCTCCTCATGGCGGGGGTGGCGGAATGAACCGGTTCAAGCTCCTCTACGGGGGTTCCATCGTGGCCCTGGCCGCCCTGGCCGCCGCGCTGGGCGCGGCCCTGGTTCTCTCGGCCATCGGCGCGAGCCCCGCCGCCACCTTCGTGACCATCTTCACGGGGCCCTTCAAGGACGTCTTCGGCCTCACCGAGATCCTCGTGCGGGCCGTGCCGCTCATCCTCGTGGCCCTGGGCATCGCCATCGCCTTCCGCAGCGGCATCATCAACATCGGCGCCGAGGGGCAGATGCTCATGGGCATCCTCGCCGCCACCGCCACGGCCCTGGCCCTGCCCACCTGGCCCAAGGCGGCCCTGCTTCCCCTGGTGATCCTCGCCGGGGCCCTGGGGGGCGCCCTCTGGGCGGGCATCGCCGGATTGCTCCGGGCCCGCCTGGGGGTCAACGAGATCCTCTCCACCGTGATGCTCAACTACATCGCGGCGCAGTTCTACACCTTCTTCCTGCGCGGGCCCATGATCGATCCCGGCGAACTGGAGACGGGCTCGGGGACGCCCCAGTCCATGCGCCTCCCGGAGGCCGCCTTCCTGGACCGGATCGTGCCGGGCACGCGGCTCCACATGGGGCTCGTCCTCGCCCTGGCGCTCTGCGTCTGCGTCTGGTTCTTCCTGTGGCGCACCACCTGGGGCTTCCGGCTCCGGGCCGCGGGCGCGGAGGCGAAGGCGGCGCGCTACGCCGGCATCCACGTCCCGGGCTCCCTGGTGGCCGCCATGTGCCTGTCGGGGGCCTTCGCGGGCATCGCCGGGGCCGTGGAGGTGTGCGGCGTGCACCACCGGGCCATCGAGAACATCACCTCGGGCTACGGGTTCGCGGGCATCGTGGTGGCGCTCTTCGGGGCGCTGCACCCCGCGGGCATCGTGCCGGCGGCCTTCTTCTTCGGGCTCCTCCTGGTGGGCTCGGACATGACCCAGCGCAGCGCCGGGGTCCCCGCGAACATGATCCTGGTGCTCATGGGCGTGCTCATCCTCTGCATCGTCTCGGCCAAGATGTACCTCAACAACCCCTACGCGCAGGAACGGGCGGCACGGTTCTTCGCGCGGTTCCGCACGTCCGGCGCGGGAGAGCCCTCATGACCCACGACCTCGTCTACAACATCCTGTCGCTGGGGGTGCCCTTCTCCGTGGCGCTGCTCCTGGCCTCCCTGGGGGAGATGTTCAACCAGCGCGCCGGCGTCTTCAACCTCGGGTGCGAAGGCATCATGTGCATGGGGGCCTTCCTGGGCTTCCTGCCGGCCTTCTTCCTGAAGACGGGCCCCCTGGCCCCCTACGGAATCGTGCTGGGGTTCGCCGTGGCGGCCGCGGCGGGGGTCGTGCTGGGCCTGCTCTTCGCCCTGGTCACCGTCACCTTCCGGGCCGAGCAGGGCATCGCGGGCATCGGCCTGCAGATGCTGGGCTGGGGCGTGGCCGGCACCCTCTTCCGGCACTTCATCGGCGGCGTCACCGGGGTGGAGGGCCTGGCGGCCTGGTCCATCCCCGGCCTCTCCCGCATCCCCTTCCTGGGGGGCATCCTCTTCAATCACAATCCCATGGTCTACGTGGCCTTCCTCATGGTCCCGGCCAGCTGGTACGTGCTCTTCAAGACCCCCTGGGGCCTGAAGGTGCGGGCGGCGGGCACCGAGCCCCGGGCGGCGGACAGCATGGGCATCAACGTGAACCGCGTGCGCTACCAGGCCCTCATGCTGGGCGGCGCCATGGCCGGCCTGGGCGGCGCCTACCTGTCCCTTTGCCAGGCCAAAATGTTTGCGGACGACCTAGTAGCCGGACGTGGGTTCATCGCCGTGGCCCTGGTGTACTTCGGCCGCTGGAGCCCCCTGGGCGTCCTGGGCGGCGCCCTGCTCTTCAGCCTGGCCCAATCGCTGCAGCTGGCCATTCAGGTGGCGGGCATCAAGTTCCCCTATGAATTCGCCGTGATGCTCCCCTACGTCCTGGTCATCCTGGTGCTCTCCCTGGCCCGCAAGGCCCGCATGCGCGGCCCCACGCACCTGGGCGTGCCCTTCAACCGCGAAATGAGGTACTGAGCATGGAACCCGATCTCACGACCCTGCTGGAAACCCTCCGCCGCATGTACCCCACCTCCCTGGTGCGCACCCTGCCCGAGCCGGCCATGTTCCTGCGCAGCAACACGGGGCGCACCTTCCATGCCGAAGGCATGCAGGTGCTTTCGGCCGAATCCGCTCTGGCCTACGCCTCGGCCTACATGCGGGGCCTGCGGGAGCGCATCGCCGCCACCGCCGACTACCAGCTCAACGAGGAGCACCCCTGGATCATCGGCATCCACCCCGGCGACCTCACCTCGCCGCCCCTGATCTTCATCTTCGGCAACATCATCCGGTCCGGGAAGGAGGCCTGGGTCGAGCTGGGCTACCCCCGGTACGAGGCCCTGGATTTCCCCTCCTAAAATTTTTTACTCACGGGTGAAAAAAACCCGCCTGGGTTAGACTGGAAGCACCCAGTGAAAGGCCACCACATGTCCACGCTCCAGGTAAACGGCCGGGAAATCGTCACCTCCAAGGACATGAACCTCCTGGAGTTCCTCCGGGAGGAGCTGAACATCACGTCGGTGAAGAACGGCTGTTCCGAAGGGGCCTGCGGATCCTGCATGGTGCTCATCGACGGCAAGGCCTCCCGGGCCTGCCTGTTCAAGATGGACAAGCTGGACGGCAAGAAGGTGGTGACCGTGGAGGGCCTCAGCCCCCGCGAGAAGGAGGTCTTCGGCTGGTCCTACGCGGAGGCGGGGGCGGTCCAGTGCGGCTTCTGCATGCCCGGCATGGTCATCAGCACCAAGGGCCTCCTGGACGTGAACCCGGACCCCAAGCCTGAGGAGATCACCAAGGCCCTGGCCCAGAACATGTGCCGGTGCACCGGCTACGTGAAGATCGAGAAGGCCGTGCTCAACGCGGCGCGGATGCTGCGCGAGGGCACCCCGGTCCCGGACGATTCCAGCATGGCCCTGGCCGTGGGCGAACGCATCTGCCGCACCGACGCCCGGGACAAGGCCCTGGGCACGGGGCTCTACGTGGACGACATGAAGCGCCCCGGCATGCTCCACGGCGCCGTGCTGCGGCCCCCCAAGGCCCGGGTCCTCGTCAAGGGCATCGACGCCGCCGAAGCCCTGGCCATGCCCGGCGTGAAGGCCGTCCTCACCGCCGCCGACGTCCCGGGGGAGCGCCACCAGGGCCACATCATCCACGACTGGCCCGCCATGATCGCCGTGGGCGAGGCCACGCGCTACGTGGGCGACGCCATCGCCCTGGTGGCCGCCGAGACCCGCGCCAAGGCCAAGGCCGCCGTGGCCGCGATCAAGCTGGACTACGAGGAGCTGCCAGCCCTCACCGACCCCCGGCGCGCCCTGGACGAGGACGCCCCGAAGCTCCACCCCAAGGGCAACCTGCTGGCCAAGACCGTCCTGCGCCGGGGGGACCCGGACAAGGCCATCGCCGAGGCCGCCCACCTCATCGTCAAGACCTTCACCACCCCCGAGACCGAGCACGCCTTCATGGAGCCCGAAAGCGCCCTGGCCGTGCCCGAGGCCGACGGCACCCTGACGGTGTACACGGGCACCCAGAGCATCTACGACGACCACAAGGGCATCATCGGCGTCCTGGGCGTGGGCCCGGAGCGGGTGAAGGTCATCAGCGCCTACGTGGGCGGCGGGTTCGGCGGCAAGGAGGACCTCATCGTCCAGCACCACGCCGCGCTCCTGGCCAACCACCTCAAGGTCCCCGTGAAGGTGACCCTGGGCCGGCAGGAGAGCCTCAAGGTCCACCCCAAGCGGCACGCCTTCGAGATGGAGTACACCGTCGCCGCGGACGCCCAGGGCCGCATCACGGCCGTGAAGGCCCATCTCCTGGAGGACACCGGCGCCTACGCCTCCCTGGGCGGACCCGTGCTGCAGCGGGCCTGCACCCACGCCGCGGGGCCCTACAAGATCCCCAACGTCGATATCGTGGGCACCGGCGTCTACACCAACAACCCTCCGGGCGGGGCCTTCCGGGGCTTCGGCGTCACCCAGTCCTGCTTCGCCATGGAGTCCTGCATCACCCTGCTGGCCAGGGAGGTGGGGCTCACCCCCTGGGAGATCCGCTGGCTCAACGCCGTGGAACCCGGGGACGTGCTCCCCAACGGGCAGATCGTCGACGCGGGCACCGCGCTCAAGGAGACGCTCCTGGCGGTGAAGGACCTCTGCGAGCGGCGCCCCGACGCGGGCATCGCCTGCGCCATGAAGAACGCCGGCATCGGCGTGGGCCTGTCGGACGTGGGCCGGGTGCGCATCCGCGTGCAGGACGGCCAGGCCGTCATCTACACCAGCGCCGCCTGCATCGGCCAGGGCCTGGCCTCGGTGCTCATGCAGTTCGTGGCCAACGCCTCGGGCCTCTCCTGGGGCCAGATCCGGGTGGCCACCCCCGACACCTCCAATTCCCCCAACGGCGGCACCACCACCGCCTCGCGCCAGACCGTCTTCAACGGGGAGGCCGCGCGCCTCGCGGCCCAGGACCTGAAGCTGGACCTGGCCGGCCACACCCTGGAACAGCTGGAGGGCCGCGAATACTACCGGGAGTACTCCGGCGTCACCGACCCCTTCGCCTCGGACAAGCCCAACCCCGTCAGCCATGTCGCCTACTCCTACGCCACCCAGGTGGTTCTCCTGGACGCCGCGGGCCGGCTCGAGAAGGTGGTGGCGGCCCACGACATCGGCAGGGCCATCAATCCCACCCAGGTGGAGGGTCAGATCGAGGGCGGCGTCGTCATGGGCCTGGGCTACGCCCTCACCGAGGACTTCCCGCTCAAGGACGGCGAGGTGATGGCCAAGTACGGCACCCTGGGCCTGTTCAAGGCCGCCAACGTGCCGCCCATCGAATCCATCATCGTGGAGAAGAACGCCGATCCCCTCGCCTACGGCGCCAAGGGCCTGGGCGAGATCACCACCATCCCCACGGCGCCGGCCGTGGCCGGGGCCTACTTCCACCGGGACGGGGTCTTCCGGGTGGACCTGCCCCTGGCGGGCACCCCCTACACGCGGAAGAAGGGATGAGCCTCGAGATCGTCAGGGCCCTCGCCGAAGGGGACGAACCCCGGGTCCTCTGCACCGTCCTCAAGGTGAAGGGCTCTGCCCCCCGCCACGCCGGGGCCATGCTCCTGGCCGGTCCCGGGGGCCTGGTGATGGGCTCCGTGGGCGGCGGCCGCGGGGAATCCATGGTCCTGGCCGCATGCCGGGAGGAACGCGGGGCCCCCGCCGTGCTGGAGATCGACATGCAGGGCATGGAGGCCGAAGGGCCCGCCATGGTCTGCGGGGGCACCAGCCGGATCCTGGTGGAGCCCCGGGTTTCCGGCGCCCCCTACCGCGCCGCCCTGGAGCGGCTGCGGCGGGGGGAGCGCGTCGTCCTGGTCAAGCGCCTGGCCACGGGGGAAACCGGGGTCCTGGACGCCGGGTGCGCCTGGATCCACGGGCGGGTGGAGGGGGCCGATCCCGCCCTGGCCGCCCAGGCCCTGGCCACCGGGCACCCGGTGCTGGCGGAGGCCGACGGGCTCTTCTTCGACCCCGTGCTGCCCCGGGAAAAGCTCCTGATCCTGGGCGGCGGCCACGTGGGCCGGGCCCTGGCGGCCCTGGCGCCCGGCCTGGGCTTCCAGGTGACCGTGGGCGACGACCGCCCCGAGTACGCGGACCCGGCGCGGTTCCTTCCGGGCGTCGCCACCCTCGCGGGCAGCTTCACCTCCATCGTGGAGCGCTTCGCCTTCGACCCGTCCACCTACGTGGTGATCGTCACCCGGGGGCACCTGTGCGACCTGGAATGCGTGCGGGCGGTGCTGGGAAGGCCCTACCGCTACGCGGGCTTCATGGGCAGCGCCCGCAAGACGCGCCTGGTCCTGGCCCAGGTGGCCGAGGAGGGCTTCGAGGCCGTCAAGGTGGAATCCCTGTGCGCCCCCATCGGCCTGGAGATCGGCGCCGAGACCCCCGAGGAGCTCGCCGTGGCCATCGCCGGCGAACTCATCGCCGTGCGCCGCGACGGCGCCTGGGTCCAGGCCCGCATCCCGGCCCGGAAGGCCCGGCGCGGAACCCCATGAACCTCGCGGATGCCCTGTTTCCCCTGCTGCCGGGAGGCGGGGGGGTCGTCGCGTTCGTGGGCGCGGGCGGCAAGACCACGGCCCTGTTCCGCCTGGCCCGGGAGGTGGCGCCCCGCCCCGTCCTGGTCACCACCACCACCCACCTGGCCGACCCCCGACTGGAGCCCGGACGCGGGGGGCGGGTGGTCTTCGCGCCGGAGATGGAGCATCCCTTCGCCGGAGGCCCCCTGCCCCCCGCCGTCCCCGGCCCCACGATCCTCCTGGCCCGGGAGGCGGACGCCCCGGGCAAGGTCAAGGGCATCCATCCCTCCTGGGTCCCCCCCCTGCGCCGCACCTGGGACCTGGTGCTGGTGGAGGCGGACGGCTCCCGGCGCCTGCCGGTGAAGGCGCCCTCGGAGCCGGAGCCCGTGCTCCCCGAAGGGCCGGACCTGGTGGTGGGCGTGGTGGGAGTGGACTGCCTGGGCAGGCCCCTGGACGGGACCGTCGCCCACCGCCCGGAGCGCTTCGCCGCGGTCACGGGCTGCGACCCGGGCCAACCCATCGGCTGGGACCACCTGGCCGCCCTCGTCGGGCATCCCCAGGGCCTTTTCAAGGGCGCCTCCGGGGCCCGGGTCCTGCTCCTGAACAAGGCCGACACCCTCGCCTCCCCCCCGGACCTGGCCGGGTTTCGCGCCGACCGCGTCCTGCTGTGTTCCCTCCAGGCCCCGGATGGCGTCATCCTCGTGGAGGAGGGCGCCCCGTGGCGATGATCGAAGGCAGGTTGGTGATTGTGCGGGGGGCCGGGGACCTGGCCACGGGGGTGATCCTGCGCCTGGTGCGCGCGGGGTTCCGGGTGGCGGCCCTGGAAACCGGGAAGCCCAGCGCCATCCGGCGCACCGTGAGCTTCTCCGAGGCCCTGTACGACGGCTCGGCCACCGTGGAGGGGATCCGCGCCCTGCGCCTGGCGGAACTTCCGGAGCGGTGGTCTCCGGGGGACCCCGTGGCCGTGCTGGAGGACCCCGGCTGCGCCCTCCTGGCCCGCGTGCGGCCCGCGGCCCTCGTGGATGCCATCATCGCCAAGCGGAACCTGGGCACCCGGCTGGACATGGCGCCCGTGGTGGTGGCCCTGGGCCCGGGCTTCACGGCCGGGGTGGACGCCCACGCGGTGGTGGAGACCAACCGGGGCCACGACCTGGGCCGCGTGCTCCTTTCCGGCTCCGCCCAGCCCAACACCGGCGTCCCTGGCCTCATCGCGGGCCACGGCGCCGAACGGGTCATCCACGCCCCCCGGGCGGGGCGGGTGGAACCGCGCTGCGCCATCGGGGACACCGTCGCCGCCGGGGACCCGGTGCTGGCCATCGGCGGGGAACCCGTGCCCGCCCCCATCGGCGGGGTGGTGCGGGGCCTCATCCGCCCCGGCTTCCAGGCCGAAAGGGGCCTCAAGGTGGCCGACGTGGATCCCCGGTGCGTGCGCGAGCACTGCTTCACGGCCTCCGACAAGGCCCGGGCCATCGGCGGCGGCGTCCTGGAGGCCCTCCTCATGCTGGGGACCCCATGATCTACCTGGACAACGCCGCCACCAGCCACCCCAAGGCCCCGGGGGTGGCGGAGGCGGTGGCGTCGTGCCTGGCCTCCGGGGCCTGCAGCCCGGCCCGCGCCAGCCACCGCCTCGCCCGCGACGCCAGCCGCGTCGTCTTCGAAACCCGGGAGGCCTGCGCGGCCCTCCTGGGCGCCGCGGAATCCGAGCGCCTGGTCTTCACCCGGAACGCCACCGAGGCCCTGAACCTGGCCATCCTCGGCAGCGTCCCCGACGGGGGCACCGTGGCCGTCTCCTCCCTGGAGCACAACGCCGTCATGCGGCCCCTGCGCCACCTGGAGGCCACCCGCGGGGTGCGCGTGCGGGTGATCCCCTTCGACGCCCTCGGACGGCCCGACCCCGTGGAACTCAAGGGGGCGCTGTGGATGGCCCCGGACCTCCTGGTGCTCACGGCGGCCAGCAACGTCACCGGGTGCCTGACCCCCGTGGCCGAGGTGGCCGCGCTGTGCCGGCGCCTGGGGGTGCCCATCTGCGTGGACGCGAGCCAGTGCGCGGGGCACCTGCCCCTGCCTTCGGGCTGCGATTTCGTGGCGTTCTCCGGCCACAAGGGCCTCCTGGGCCCCCCCGGCACCGGAGGGCTCCTCCTGGGCCCCGGCGCCCGCCCCGCCCCGCTCATCCTGGGGGGCACCGGCAGCGCTTCGGAAAGCGAGGCCCAGCCGGACTTCCTCCCGGACCGCTTCGAGGCGGGCACCCCCAACGTTCCGGCCCTGGCGGGGCTGGGGGCGGCCCTGCGGTTCCTGGACGCGGAAGGCCCCGGCCTCCACGTGCGGGAGCGGGCCCTGTGCGAGGACCTGGCCCGGGGCCTCCTGGACCTGCCCGGCGTGACCCTCCTCGGCCCCGGCCCCGGGGAGGACCGGGCGCCGGTGCTCTCCATCACCGTCCAGGACCGGGACCTGGGGGAACTGGCCCTGGAACTGGACCGCCTGGACATCTGCACCCGGATGGGCCTGCACTGCGCGCCGGCCGCCCACCGGAGCCTGGGGACCCTGGAGGCCGGGGGCGCCCTGCGCTTCTCCCCCGGATTCGCCACCACCCCCGGGGAGATTCGGGAGACCCTGGAAGCCATGAAGGAACTCCTCGCATGAACCTGACCTCCCATACCCGGTTCTCCGGATGCGGCGCCAAGCTGGGCCCGGGCGTCCTGGCCAAGGCCCTCTGCGGACTGGAGCAGCCCGCCTACCCGGACCTCCTGGCCGATTTCGCGGGCAGCGAGGACGCCGGCATCTTCCGCATCGGGCCCCACGAAGCGCTGGTGCAGACGGTGGACTTCTTCCCCCCCATCGTGGATGATCCCCGCCTTTTCGGGCGCATCGCCGCGGCCAACGCCCTCTCCGATCTGTACGCCATGGGGGCCCGCCCCATCACGGCCCTGGCCCTGGTGTGCCACCCCCTGAAGGCCCTGGGCATCGAACCCCTCCGGGAGATGCTGGCCGGGGGCCTGGGGGCCCTGGTGGAGGCCGGCTGCGCGCTGCTGGGGGGCCACAGCATCGAGGACGCCGAGCCCAAGCTCGGCTACGCGGTCTCGGGGCTGGTGGATCCGGAAAGGGCCTGGCGCAACAACACCCTCCGCCCCGGCGGGGCGCTGCTCCTCACCAAGCCCATCGGCACCGGCCTGGTGAACATGGCCCTGCGCGCCCAGTGCGCCTCCCCGCGGGCCCGGGAGGCCTCGGAGGCCTCCATGGGCACCCTCAACCGCGTCGCCGCCGAGGTGCTCGCGCGGTTCCACCCCATGGCCGTCACGGACGTCACGGGCTTCGGCCTGGCCGGGCACGCCGCGGAAATGGCCGGCGGCGCCTGCGGCCTGACCCTGCGCCCGGACCAGGTGCCTCTCCTGCCGGACGTGGCGGAGTACGCCGCCATGGGCCTCGTCCCCGAAGGCACCTACCGGAACCGGGAAGGCCGCATGGCGTGCGTCCTGGGCCAGCCCCCCGCCCAGGTGCTGGACCTGCTCTTCGACCCCCAGACCTCCGGGGGCCTCCTGGCCGCCCTGCCCGAAGGGGAGGCCGAGGCCGCCGCCTCCGCGCTCCGGGACGCCGGCGCCGGCGCCTGGATCATCGGCGAGACCGGGGGCGCGCCGGGCACCGTGCGGATCCTGTGATGCTCCTCCTCGCCACCTATCCCTCCACCCATGCCGCCCTCAGGGCCGAGCAGCGGCTCAAGGCCGCCGGGTTCGCGGTGGACCTCATCCCCGTACCCAGGCAGATCCGCAGCAGCTGCGGTTTCTGCCTCCTGGTCGAAACCGCCGGAACCGAAGGCCCCGTACGCGACAGCGGCCCCGAGGGCCTCTGGACCGTCCTCGACCCCCTTCCCGGAAACCCAAGGAGGCGCTATGAACCCCACCCCTAGGATCCTCGACGCCCGGGGCCTCCCCTGCCCCCAGCCCGTCATCCTGGCGAAGAACGCCCTGGCCGCCGGGGACGTCGACGCCCTTGAAATCCTGGTGGACAACGCCGCGGCCCGGGAGAACCTCACCAAGTTCGCCGCCTATGCCCATTGCGCGGTGGAGTGCGCCCAGGGCGAAGCCGGGGAGATCCGGGTCCTGCTCCGCCCCTCGGGGCCGGTCCCCGGGCCCGCGCCCCAACCCTCCCCCGCCGTGCCCGCCGCCGCCGGTGCCGCCACGGTGCTCATCACCTCGGACGGCATCGGGTCGGCCTCCCCCGAACTGGCCCACCTCCTCATGCGGGGCTTCCTCTTCACGCTCACCGAATGCGACGCCCCCCCGGCGCGGATCATCTTCATGAACGCCGGCGTGCGCCTGGCGCTGGAGGGCAGCGACTCCCTGGAGCACCTGCGCAAGGCCGCGGGACGCGGGGTCGACGTGATCGCCTGCGGCACCTGCCTGGAATACCTGGGCGTGACGGAGGCCCTGGGCGTGGGGCGGATCAGCAACATGTACGAGATCGCCACCCACCTCCTCCAGGGACCCACGGTCCACCTCGGCTGAGGGTACCGGGGCGGGCCCGCGGAAAATTAGTTCCAAAACAACCCAAAGCACACCTGGACGCCGAATTTGTCACGCCAGGTGTGTTTTTGTCATTTCGTTTATTCACACCACTTATTCTTCGAATCCTCGATCTGTCCCCGCCAATTATTTTCCGAATTCCCCCTGCACCCCAGGCAGCGAAATATTCTGACTAATAGGTCAGCTTTAAATTTCCGGTAAAAAGCGCTGGACCCCAAGAAAATGCAAATCAACTCAGTCCAGGTGGACCCACTTCCCCTCCCGCGCGGCCTTCACGCGCGGGAGGGGGGGGGCCCACAGCCTCCACGCCCAGGGATTCCCCCCGACGGAAGAAGGCCTTCCCCGCCAACCAGAAGGAAAGGCCGGCGGCCACTGGGTGCCGGCGCACCCGTGCCCTTGTCTGGGAAAATATTAATCGAGGCCCTGTCCGAACCACCCCGCGGGGTGATGGCCGCATGGGCAAAAACAGGCCCACATGCTCCCTGCGCCATGATTATCCATGGGCCGGGCATGCCGCTTCTGGCCGGCCAGGCCCCCCCTGTCAAGCAGGGCTCCGGAGGATTTCCAGCTTGGACTCCCCACTCGTTAATTACATTTTCATGGTCACAAACACAAAAATGAATAATTATATATCGTGACAAAAGTGGAACAATTAACATTTATTAACATATCAACAATATGTTAATAAATTCAACGGGATTTTTGCATCGCCTCCCCTAAAAGGATCCATATATCTAAATTATTCATTAAATATTTCATTATTTTTACCCTCGCATTACGCTACTGTCACAGGAAATTTCGAAAAAATTGAAATCAAAGCTTGAAAATTCCCGGGGCCACGGCTTAATGATGCCTAATCACTGTCATGAATTCGCCACAAGCCATGACTGATAACTTGGCGTAACGAAAGGAGTCCACTAGGTAGCGGATGGCACCGCCGTGCTTTACCCCGAAGTTGTGTTTCCCACCTCACCTTCATAGGAGCCAAATCCCATGCGCAATAACCTCACAAGGCTTGGACTCACGGCCTTGACCCTCGTGGCCGGCCAGGTCCTGGTCGCCCAGACCGTAACCACCGGCGCCATCAACGGCTACGTCACCGACAAGGGCGGCAACCCCGTCGCGGCGGCCACCGTCCGCCTCGCGTCCGGCCAGGTCACCCGCACCGTCGTCACGGGGGCGGACGGCCACTTCCAGGCCGGCCTCCTCAACGCGGGCGCCTGGAGCATCCAGGTCACCAAGGCCGGGTTCTCCCCCACCCGCCAGTCCGTGAACGTGTCCATCAACACCAGCACCACGGCCAACATCAAGATGGACAAGGAAGGCGCGGCGGTCGTCGAAGTCATCGCCTCCTCCGCCGCCATCGACACCACCAGCACCACCACCGGGTCCAACTTCAGCCTGGACACCCTTTCCGCGGTCCCCACGGGCCGGGAAATGTCGTCCCTGGCCTACATGACCCCCGGCGTCACCACGTCGGGCTTCGGCGCCAGCAACGGCAATGCTGGCCTGGGCCTCGAGATCTCCATCGGTGGCGCCTCCGGCGCCGAGAACTCCTTCTCGGTGGACGGCCTGAAGACCAACGATATGCGCTACGGCGGCCAGAGCGTCACCATGGTGCAGGATTTCGTCGATCAGGTCGACATTCAGACCGGCGGCTACAAGCCGGAATACTCCGCCATGGGCGGCGTGTTCAACGTCCTCACCAAGTCCGGCAGCAATGATTTCGCCGGGGCCGTCTGGGCCAGCCACATCCCCGGCTCCCTGTCCCCCAAGGCCAAGGGCACTCCGTGGTTCCGCGAACTTCCCGCCGCCAGCGTCACCGACATCGGCGCCCGGGTGGGCGGCGCGTTCGTGAAGGACAAGTTCTTCTACTCCTTCGGCGTCAACTACACCCTCACCAACAGCCCCTCCTACCTGAACCTCAGCGACCTGTCCGCCGGCGCCACCAAGACGCCCGACCTCCAGTTCATGGGCAAGTTGCAGTACTACGTCACCACGGACAACCAGCTGACCCTCAGCTACTTCGGCAACCGCTCCACGGCCACCCAGGACCGCGGCGCCGGTTCCCCCAGCAACGTGTATGACGGCCGCGGCAACGCCGACACCAGCGGCGACACCGTCCACAACACCAGCAACTTCAACCTGATCTGGGACTCGACGCTGTCGCCCAACGTCACGATGTCCATCAAGGCCGGCCAGGCCAAGGCCGAGAACGACATCACCCCCAACACCACCATGTCCCTCATCCGTGACCGGACCTACTACGACGTGGGCGGCCCCGGTTACGGCCAGGCGGACCCCCTCACCTACTGGGCCACGGGCGGCGCGGGCAACATCGCCAAGGAAACCAACACCACCACCCAGTTCGCCGGCGACCTCACCTGGGTCATCGGGTCCGACCACTCCCTGAAGGTGGGCTACTCCTACCTGAAGTCCAACTATGCGGACGTCACCCACCGCAACGGCGGCCAGACCTGGCAGCTGCAGAACTCCGGCGGCTTCCTGCGGGCGGTGAGGAACGTCTACGACAACGATTCCGAAGCCAACGCGTACTTCCAGGCGATCTACCTGCAGGACACCTGGCAGGTCAACAAGAAGCTGAACCTCTTCTACGGCATCCGCATGGAGGACCAGAAGCAGATCGGCGCCAACGGCTCCACCTTCATGCACTTCAAGTTCGCCGACTACATCCAGCCCCGCATCGGATTCACCTACGATGCCACAGGCGATGGCAAGTCCAAGATTTCCGGAAGCTTCGCCCAGTACTACATGCAGATTCCCCAGCGCATGGCCATCCGCACCTACGGCAAGGAGTACTACCACCTCCTGTACTTCGGCGGCACCCACACCGGAACCGGAGCCGGCCAGAGCACCGCCACCTTCAACCGCGCCACCAACTCCGTCACCGTCACGGGCACGCCCTACACGGACATCGACTACTCCACGGGCTGGTCCAACGACCCCCTCGCCGATGGCCTCAAGCTGCCCAAGCGCACCGAGATCCTGCTGGGCTACGACTACCAGGCGACGGGCTCCACCACCCTGGGCATCCACGGCCACTACCGCAAACTCACGAATCCCATCGAGGACTCCGAGATCACCACCCGCGACGGCACGCCCCTGGACCCCAACGACCCCGGCGACGGCGGCGGCCAGGCCATCATCTGGAACCCCAAGGGCAGCGTCTCCTGGACCTCCCCCTTCGGGAACCACGCGAAGGTCAACGTCAGCGACACCCTGTACCCCGAGGCCTACAACGAGTACAAGGCCCTGGACGTCACCTACACGTACAAGACCTCCGACACGTACCTGTTCGTGGGCTACACCTGGAGCCGCGACTACGGCAACTACGAGGGCCTGATCAGCGCCACCAACGGTCAGCCCGACGGCGGCATCACGGCCTCGTACGACTACTGGCCCTATGTGGGCACGGGCTACCTGCCCACCGACCACACCCACCAGTTCAAGTCCTACGGCTACAAGAAGGTCAAGATCGGCAAGGGCGATCTGGCCCTGGGCTTCAACTTCCTGGCCCAGAGCGGCCGGCCCTACAGCCAGCAGGATGACGGCAGCACCAGCAACCCCGTCCTGCCGGATCCGGGCGGTTACGCCAACGCCGACTTCCAGGATCTGAAGATGGGCAACAAGGGCCGCCTCCCCTGGCTGACCCGCCTGGATCTCACCTTCCACTACGATCTGCCCCTGGAAGGAAGGACGCGCATCGAGCCCTTCTTCGAGATCTACAACGTCATGAACCACCGTCCGGAAACGGCCGTCCTCGAACAGTACACCGACCGCTACGGCAATCCCCAGGTCCCTGGCCGCTTCGGCTCCGCCACGGACTACCAGCCGGCCCGGTCCTTCCGTTTCGGCTGCAAGCTGAAGTTCTAGAACCGCCCCACCGTGAAAGGACCCCCGCCCCGGCGGGGGTCCTTTTGTGCAGGTTGGACCTTTCTGGCTCTGGCAAGCAATCCCTGCCGGTGGCCTCGTCCGGTTCGTCCAGGCCCCCGGAAATGGGCCCGGCCCATGAGGTTCCGCTCCTTTGCGCCGACCCACCGGTACCGTCGGCTTCCGGTCCTCGCTGCGCTGCGGGCCGGGTCCTCCGGTTGCCGTAGCTCGGCCGGACGAATGCCGGGGGCAGATTGGGACAGGATGGACCTCCTGGTGTATGGGTAGGTCCTAAATTGAGTATGTGGATACGGCAATGATAAAACTGGGATCGGGGACGGATTTCCTCACTCCCGGCAGGTCATCCCAGGCGTTGGAAAGGGCGGGCCTCGTTCCACACAACCCCTGCTCCAAAACCGAGCTACGGCAACCGGCGGACCCGGCCCGCAGCGCAGCGAGGACCGGAAGCCGACGGTGCCGGTGGGTCGGCGCAAGGGATCGGAACCCCATGGGCCGGGCCCTTCCTCGGGGACTTGGACGAAAGGACCTGCGGCCACCGGCAGGGAATGCGGGTCACCGCCAGAAGGTCCAAACCGCAGGAAAGGACCCCAGCCCCGGCGGGGCCCCCTTTTTCATGGAGGGCCATCCCCCGGCCGCCGAGGGGCGGCGGGCTGAGACAACCTCTCATTCAAATAGGCTTGGCCGCGCCCCGGGCCCAAAGTTACAATGAAGGGTTTGCGTACTGGAGTTTGAACCATGATCGGCCTCTGCCTCGTCCTGCTCCTGGGGGGAACCCCGGCGAGCGCCCCCCCCGGACCCGCCATGGCGGCCGTGGAACTGCGCCGGGCCGTGGTGGTCCCCGAGGAGGCCCTGGAGGCGGCATTGACGCTGGAGGAGGCCGGAGAGGCCCCTGAGCCCCCGGTGGCCAGCGCCCCGGTGGCCCTGCGCAAGGCCTCGGTCCTGCGCGCCTCCGATCCCCACAAGGAGTACTGATGACCCTTCAGGACAAATTCGATACCCTCCGGTCCCGCTATTCGGAGGCCATGAAGGGGGGCGGCCCCGCCCGCGTGGACAAGCAGCACCAGGGCGGCAAGCTCACCGCCCGGGAGCGGGTGGCCGCGTTCCTGGACGAGGGCTCCTTCGAGGAAGTGGACGCCCTGGCCCTCAACCCCACCCCCGGCGAGGCCAAGATGCCCGGGGACGGCGTCGTCACGGGCTTCGGCCGGGTCGACGGGCGCCCCGTGGCCCTCTTCGCCCAGGACTTCACCGTCGTCGGCGGCAGCCTCTCCCTCACCCATGCCCGGAAGATCTGCAAGATCATGGATATGGCCATGAAGGTCGGGTGCCCGGTGATCGGGTTCAACGATTCGGGCGGAGCGCGCATCCAGGAGGGGGTCAATTCCCTGGCCGGCTACGCGGAAATCTTCCTTCGCAACACCATGGCCTCGGGCGTGATCCCCCAGATCTCCCTCATCATGGGGCCCTGCGCGGGGGGCGCGGTGTACAGCCCGGCCATCACCGACTTCATCACCATGGTGCGCAACACCAGCTACATGTTCGTCACGGGCCCCGAGGTCATCAAGGCCGTCACCCACGAGGACGTGTCCAAGGAGGAGCTGGGCGGGGCTTCGGCCCACGGCTACAAGTCCGGCGTGGCCCATTTCCTGGTGCCTTCGGACCTGGCGGCCCTGGCCCACACCCGGGAGCTGCTGAGCTTCCTGCCCTCCAACAACCTCCAGGAGACCCCCCGCCGCGCCCCGCTCATCGAGATGCCCCTGGAGAACCCGGCGCTGGATTCCATCATCCCCGAGGATCCCAGCAAGCCCTACGACGTGCGCCAGATCATCAAGGGCGTGGTGGACGACGAGCACTTCTTCGAAGTGATGGACGCCTACGCGGGCAACATCGTGGTGGGCTTCGGGCGCCTGGAAGGCCGCAGCGTGGGCATCGTGGCCAACCAGCCCGCGCACCTCGCCGGCGTGCTGGACATCGCCTCCAGCGAGAAGGGCGCGCGCTTCGTGCGGTTCTGCGACGCCTTCAACATCCCCCTCATCATCATCGAGGACGTCCCGGGCTTCCTGCCCGGGGTCAACCAGGAGCACGGCGGCCTCATCAAGAACGGCGCCAAGCTGCTCTACGCCTTCTGCGAAGCCACGGTCCCCAAGCTCACCATCATCACCCGCAAGGCCTACGGCGGCGCCTACATCGTCATGGCCTCCAAGCACATCCGGGCCGACTTCAACTTCGCCTACCCCACCGCCGAGATCGCCGTCATGGGCGCCGACGGGGCCGCGAACGTCCTCTACGCCAAGGACATCGCCAAGGCCGAGGACCCCGTCGCCAAGCGCGCCGAGATCGTGGCCGACTACAACGAGCGGTTCGCCAATCCCTACGTCGCCGCCGGCCTGGGGTACGTGGACGAAGTGATCATGCCCCGGGAGACCCGCAAGAAGCTGCTGCGGGCCCTCAACCTCCTGGAGGGCAAGCGCGAGTCCATGCCGCCCAAGAAGCACGGCAACATCCCGCTCTAGTGCCCGGCCTGTTCCTGGGACCCGGCAACGCCCTCCGCCCCGGCTGGAGGGCGTTGCTCTTCTACCTGGCCACGGCCGGGGCCTACCGCCTGGTCCTGGGACTCGCCCCCGCCGTGCCGCCCTCCGTGGGGCTGTGCGCGACGCTGCTGGCGGTCTCCGCGCTCTTCCTGGCCCTGGAGGACCGGTCCCTGCCCTCCCTGGGCCTGCGTCCGGGAGCGGCCTGGGCCCGGGACTTCGCCCTGGGGGCGGCGGGCGGGTGCGGCATCATCCTCCTGTCGGCCCTGCTGGCCTACGCCGCCGGGGGCTTCCACCTGGTCCGGGGCGCCGGCGCCGGGGCCCTGGCCCCCGGGGCGGCCTTCTACTTCCTGCCCGCCTTCAGCGAGGAACTGGCGTTCCGGGGCTACCTCTTCCAGCGGGTCGAATGGGGCCTGGGCACCCTCGGGGCGCTGCTGCTCCTCTCCGTGCTCTTCTCCATCGCCCACTTCTCCAATCCGGGCATGGCGGGCCCCACGGCGGTCTTCGCCGCCGTGAACATCTTCCTGGCCGGCGTCGTCCTGGGCCTGGCGTACCTGGGCACCCGGAGCCTCGCCCTGCCCTTCGGCCTGCACCTGGGGTGGAACTGGTGCCAGGGCTCCCTGCTGGGCTTCGGGGTCAGCGGCACCGAGGCCGTGGGCTGCTTCGCGCCGGTGCCCCACGCCCGGGCCGCCTGGCTCACCGGCGGCGCCTTCGGGCTGGAGGGGGGCCTGGCCTGCACGCTTGTATGCCTTTTGGCCTGCTATATCCTCCGGCGCCATTGCCCGGTGCGGGACCCTAAAAGCCCCTTTTCCAAGCAATGAATAATAGGTAAAAAATTTTTTTTCCAGTGAAAATTTTTTATTGATCTGACGGTCGTTTGTTCCCACAATGGTCCTGTCAACGTGGTCCAAACTTGAAACCCCGCATCGCGGGAGCGGCTTCCTGCGGCACACCCGGCTGTGATCCAGGCCCGGTGCCGCCGCCCCTATCCTTTCCCAACCAGGGTGGCCCTGCGCCTTCGCCGGCGCGCCGACCCCCTAACCACCCGGAGGACTCCATGTCCAGTTCAGGCGTCTTGACCAACCTCGATACCCGCATCTCCGAACTCGCGGCCAAGTACCTGCCCCTGGCCTCGGAGATCCTGCGGGAAGCCATCCGCATCCCCGCGGACTACGTGGACAAGCCCCTGGACCAGGGCGGCGACCCCGCCTGCGGCACCTCCAACCACGAGTTCCCCCGCCTGGACTACCTCCGGAAGAAGATCGTGGAGATCAAGGCCGTGCGCCGCGACGAGGACGCCTTCTTCGACGAGTTCGGCAACCTGGTGTGGTGGGTCGAGGATCCCAACGACGGCATCGCCCCGGCGCAGAAGAAGGTCATCTACATCGACGGCCACACCGACACCGTCAAGCCGCTTCGCGCCCAGTGGCGCGAGAAGGTCGGCGGCGTGGACTGCTTCAACGGCATCGTGGACCCGAAGAGCATCAACAAGGAGTTCCTGCGCAAGGAACTGGGCTACCTCCCCGACGAGAGCGAGTGGAACCACCTGATCTTCGGCCGCGGCTCCGCGGACCAGCTGGGCGGCGTGGTCTCCGCGGCCATCGCCACCAAGATCCTGCTCGAACTGGAAAGCGAAGGCTCCCTCAAGGGCGTCATCGTGCGCTCCTACGGCACGGCCTGCGAGGAGGACAACGACGGCGCGGGCCCCATGTACCTCGTGCGCAAGGTGTTCCCCACGGCCAAGCCCGAGATCATCCCCGACGTGGTGATCCTCACGGACGGCTCCGGCTGCTCCAAGAACGGCGCCCTGGGCATCTACCGCGGCCAGCGGGGCCGCATGCAGATCGAGGTGACGGTCACCGGCAAGTCCTGCCACGGCTCCATGCCCTGGGAGGGCAAGAACCCCCTGGAATTCGGCGGCGCCATCCTGAAGGAGGCCTCCGAGAAGTACGACAAGCGCATCGGCTTCAAGGACGACAAGTTCCTGGGCCACGGCACCCGCACCGCCTCCTGGGCCCGGCTGGACACCCCCAGCGACTGCGCCGTGCCCGAGAAGTTCACCTTCCGCTTCGACCGGCGCCTCACCATCGGCGAGACCCCCGAAGGCTCCTGCGCGGACGTGGAGGCCCTGGACGCGGTGGCCGCCGCGCGCAAGGCCGGCCTCCAGGTGGACGTCTCCATCCCCACCTACACCGAAGCCAGCTGGAACGGCTACGTGCTGAACAACCCCCAGGTCTACCTGGGCTGGCTCACCCCCGAGGAGCACCCCGCGGTGCAGGCGGCGGTGAAGGCCTACGAGAACGTCATCAGCCCCTACGTGGACGGCAAGGTGGGCACCGGCGGATGCGTCACCAAGCAGCCCCGGGTGGACCGCTGGGTCTTCTCCACCGACGGCGTGGGCTTCCCCGTGCCCAAGGCCACCGTGATCCCCGGCAGCGCGGACAAGAAGTGGGTGGTGAACGAGGTGTACAAGCACCCCGCCATGATCGGCTTCGGCCCCGGCATCGAGCAGAACACCCACAAGATCGGCGAGTGCCTCGACGAGCGCGAGCTGCAGCACTGCGCGGCCTTCCTGGCCCGCTTCCCCACCGTCTACGCGTCGCTGTAGCCCTTCCGGCCGAGCCGCTTCCCCCAAGCCCCACCCCGCAAGACAGGTACTCCGATGGAAAAAGCGTTCCGCCCCGCCCCGCTCGAGCTCATGGCCAACTGGATCTTCCGGGATCTCGATTCCCGGGAGACGGTCCTTGGCATCCCCAAGGCCAATATCCAGATCCCCGGGCCCCGGCTGGCGACGGAAATGTTCGGGCACACCGTGGCCGCCCCCCTCGGGGTGGCCGCGGGACCCCACACCCAGCTGACCCAGAACATCGTGGCCAGCTGGCTGTGCGGGGCCCGGTTCATCGAGCTCAAGACGGTCCAGATCCTGGATGAGCTCACCGTGAGCCGGCCCTGCATCGATTCCGCGGACGAGACCTACAACTGCGAATGGAGCCAGGAGCTCAAGCTCGAGCAGTCCTTCGACGAGTACCTCAACGCCTGGGTGCTCATCCACGCCCTGGCCCACCGCCTGGGCCTCAAGGACCCCGGCACCCATTTCAACATGAGCGTGGGCTACAACCTCGAAGGCATCCGCACCGACCGCGTGCAGGGCTTCATCGCCCACATGCGCGACGCCTCCGACGCGCTGCCCGCGGCCGTCGAGAAGGTGGCCCGGGTCTACCCCGCCGTGCGGGACCTGGCCATCCCCTCCCGCCTTTCCAACCACATCACCCTCTCCACCATGCACGGGTGCCCCCCGGCCGAGATCGAGCGCATCGCCACCTACCTCATCCGGGACCTGGGCGTGGACACCTGGGTCAAGCTCAACCCGACTCTCCTGGGCCCCGAGCGCCTGAGGGGCATCCTCAACGACACCCTCGGCTTCGATATCGAGGTGCCCGACGAGGCCTTCGGCCACGATCCCAAGTTCGCCGACGCCATGGCCATGGTGCGCAACCTGGCCGCGGTCGCCCAGGGCCGCCCCAACCAGTTCGGCCTCAAGCTCTCCAACACCCTCGAGGTGGTGAACCACCGGCCCGTGTTCCCCGCCAACGAGAAGATGATGTACATGTCGGGGCGCTCCCTCCACCCCCTCACCCTCACCCTGGCCGACCTCGTCACGGAGGAGCTGGACGGCAAGGTGCCCATCAGCTTCTGCGGGGGGGCCGACGCCAACAACTTCCCCGACCTGGTGGCCGACGGCATGTATCCCGTCACGGTGTGCACCGACCTGCTCAAGCCCGGCGGCTACGCGCGGCTCCAGCAGTACCTGGTGAACCTGGAGGACGCCATGACCTCCACGGGCGCCGCGGATCTCCCGGGCTTCGTGAAGGCCGTCTCCGGCGGCCACGGGGCCCGCTTCAACCTGGCCCGCCACGCCATCCGCGCCGTGGGCGACGACACCTACACGCGCCGCGCCCGGCCCCTGGTCTTCAAGGGCGACCGCGCCCTGGGCTCCTTCGATTGCATCGCCGCGCCCTGCGCCGAGGCCTGCCCCACCCACCAGAACATCCCCGACTACATGTGGCTCGTGGCCCACGGCCGGCCCGGGGAGGCCATGGACGTCATCCTCCGCACCAACCCCCAGCCCGGCATCACCGGCAGCGTCTGCGACCACAAATGCACCGAGCGCTGCGTGCGCAATTTCTACGACTCCCCCCTGGCCATCCGCGAGATCAAGCGCTTCGCCTTCGAGAACGCCGCCCCCGCCGCGCCGGAGGCGGGCCCCGCCCGGGGCGTGAAGGTCGCCATCGTCGGCGCGGGCCCCGCGGGCCTTTCCGCGGGCTACTTCCTGGCCCGCCTGGGCTTCCAGGCCGAGATCTTCGAGGCCCGGCAGGAGATGGGCGGCATGGTCAGCGGCGTCATCCCCGGCTACCGGCTCACCAAGGAGACCCTGGAAGCCGATCTGGACCGGCTCCGGGCCCTGGGCGTCAAGTTCCACTTCGGCCAGGCCCTGGGCCGGGACATCAGCCTCGAGGGCCTGCGCAAGGACTTCCCCTTCGTCTTCCTGGGCGTGGGGGCCCAGAAGGGCAAGCGCCTGGGGATCCCCGGCGAGAACGCCCCCGGCGTCATGGATGCCCTGGAGTTCCTGGACAAGGTGCGCTCCGGCGCCCCCATGGACCTGGGCTCCAGGGTCCTGGTCATCGGCGGCGGCAACTCCGCCATGGACGCGGCGCGCAGCGCCCGGCGCCTGGTGAAGGACGGCGAAGTCACCCTGGTGTACCGCCGCACCCGGGCCCAGATGCCCGCCGACCCCGCGGAGGTGGAGGACTGCATCGAGGAGGGCATCGGCCTGCGCGACCTGGTGGCCCCCGATTCCGTGGAGATCACCGGCGGCAAGGTCACCGGCCTGGTGTGCGGGAAGATGAAGCTCGGGGAGCGCGACGCCTCCGGCCGCCCACGCCCCGTGCCCATCGAGGGCGCCTTCGAGACCCTCCCCGCCACCACCATCATCCCCGCCATCAGCCAGGAGCCGGTGCTGGACTTCCTGGAGGGCCTGGCGGTGCGCCGCAGGAAGGACGGCACCCTGGAGGTGGACGCCACCACCCGCGAGACCAGCCTCGAGGGCCTCTTCGCCGGCGGGGACGCGGTGCACGGACCCTCCTCCGTCATCCAGGCCATCGCCGACGGCCGCGCCGCGGCGGAAGCCATCGCGCGCAGGCACGGGATCGCCCTTCCCGCCGAACCCCAGCTGGCCAAGGGCATCCCCGCGGCCGCCGCCATGGACAAGAAGGCCCGCCAGCAGAAGCCCCAGACCGTCCCCGTGCTGCCGCTCACCGAACGCGAGGGCTTCGCGGAGGTCATCCACGCCTTCAGCGCCGAGGCCGCGGCCCTGGAAGCCAGCCGCTGCCTGGACTGCGACGACCTCTGCAGCCTGTGCGTCACGGTCTGCCCCAACCGCGCCAACCTGGCCTACGCCGTGGAGCCCTTCACGTTCCAGGTGCCCACCCTGGTGGTGCGCCAGGGCCGGCTCGTGGCCGAGGGCGCCCGGGAATTCCAGGTGGCCCAGGCCGTCCAGACCCTGAACATCGGCGACTTCTGCAACGAATGCGGAAACTGCGACACCTTCTGCCCCGCCAAGGGCGCCCCCTACCGCGACAAGCCCAAGTTCTGGATCGACGAGGAGGGTTTCCGCGAAGCCAAGGGGGACGCCTTCCGGCTGATCCCCGTGCAGGGCGGCGTGGGTCTCCGGGCCCGCCTGGGCGGCGAGGAGCACAGCCTGGACGTGCGGGACGGCGTGGCCGAGTACCGCACCGACCGGGTGGTTGCGAGGTTCCAGTCCCCCGCATGGGACCTGCTGGGATTCGAAGCCCGGGGAACCCTGCCCGAAGGGTCCCAGGTGGATCTCATGCCCTGCGCCACGCTGCTCGGATTGCTGTTCGCCCAGGCCGAACTGCCGGCCTGATGGAATTTTTTCACGGGACTGAAAATTTTTGTTGACGAGCGGGTCGCCTATTTTAAACTTACAGGCAAATCAACAGATCCTGCCCCCGCACCGTCGCCAGGAAGCCAGGGAGTCCCTCCACATCCCATCCGCCCGGAGGGGCGCGTCCACGGAGTTTGAGATGAGTCAAGAACAGGCGGTCCATCCCGTCGACGAGGTCCTGCCGCTGGGCAGGCTCTCGCTGCTCGGGATCCAGCACGTGCTGGTGATGTACGCCGGCGCGGTGGCCGTTCCCCTCATCGTGGGCGGCGCGCTGAGGCTTCCCAAGGAACAGCTGGCCATGCTCATCAACGCCGACCTCTTCGCCTGCGGCGTGGCCACCCTCATCCAGGCCCTGGGCGTGGGCCGCTTCGGGATCCGCATGCCCGTGATGATGGGCGTGACCTTCGCCGCCGTCAGCCCCATGGTGGTCATGGCCGGCAACCCCGCCATCGGCATCACCGGCATCTTCGGCGCGGTCATCGCCGCGGGCCTCTTCGGCATCCTCATCGCGCCGGTGGTGAGCTGGCTCCTGCCGCTGTTCCCGCCCGTGGTCACGGGCAGCATCATCTCGGTCATCGGCATCTCCCTCATGAAGATCGGGATCAACTGGGCCGCGGGCGGACCCCATCCGGGCATCCCGGGCTACGGTTCCCTGGGGAACCTGGCCATCGCGGGCACGGTGCTGGTGGCCATCCTCCTCATCATCCGGTTCGTGAAGGGCTTCTTCGCCAACATCGCCGTCCTCATGGGCATCATCCTGGGCATGGTCATCTCCATCGGCCTGCACCGGGTGAGCTTCGAGAACATCGGCGCCCAGCCCTGGTTCGCCGTCGTCCGGCCCTTCCAGTTCGGGTGGCCGACGTTCCAGTTCGGCGCCGTGCTCACCATGTGCCTTGTGATGGTCGTGGTGATGATCGAGTCCCTGGGCATGTTCCTGGCCCTCTCGGAGATCACCGGCAAGCCCGTGGACCAGAGGCAGCTTTCCGACGGCCTCCGGGTGGACGGCCTGGGCACCCTCATCGGCGGGCTCTTCAACACCTTCCCCTACACCTCCTTCTCGCAGAACGTGGGCCTGGTGGGCGTCACGGGGGTGCGCAGCCGCTACGTGTGCGTCATGGGCGGCGCCATCCTCCTGGCCCTGGGCCTGGTCCCCAGGCTGGCCTTCGTCGTGGCCTCGGTGCCCGTCTACGTCCTGGGCGGCGCGGGGATCGTGATGTTCGGCATGGTGGCGGCCACGGGCATCCGGATCCTGGGCGGCGTGGACTTCCAGCGGAACCGCAACAACCTCTACATCGTGGCCATCAGCATCGGCTTCGGCATGATCCCCCTGGTGGCGGACAAGTTCTTCCGGGAAATGCCCCGACCCCTCGAGCCCCTCCTCGGCAGCGGAATCCTATTGGCTTCCCTCGTCGCCGTGGCGCTCAATCTGTTCTTCAACCAGCTCAAGCACCGAGAGGAAGCGAGCGAGGAGTCCATCCAGGCCACGAAGGCAAGCGAAGCCTGAGCAGCGAAAAGAAGACTTTTGAGTCATCATTTCTTCAAGTTTCCCCCCCACCCAATTGGCCACGCTGTTTCAGCCCGGCCTATACAAAGGAGAACACGAATGAAGAAGCTCACTCTCGCCGCCCTGGGACTCGTGGCTCTCGCCGCCGTTCCCGTTTCCGCCGCCACCTGGAGCGATACGTTCCTCGGCTACCGCACCGGCCCCGCCTTCCGCGAACCCGGCTACGCGTCCGGAATCCAGAAGCAGATCCTCTCCCTCAACTACGTGGGCGGCAACACCCTCGGCAGCAATTTCTTCAACGTGGACATGCTGAAGTCCGACAGCAACGATCCCATCAACAACACGGCCCCCGCGCCGGCCAAGGGCGCCCAGGAAGTCTACGTCGCCTACCGCAACAACCTCAGCCTCAGCGCCGTCTTCGGCAAGAAGATGGAGGCCGGCATCATCCGCGACGTGGAATGGACCACCGGGTTCGACTACAACGCCAAGAACACCGAATTCGCCCCCTCCGTCTACAAGCTCATGACCGGCCCCACGCTCTCCTTCAAGGTCCCCGGCTTCCTCACCCTGGGCGTGCAGTACTACAAGGAATGGAACCACAACTCCTTCGGCGGCTTCAACGGCGGCAACAACAACGTGGTGTTCGACGCCACCTACCAGATCAACGCCGCCTGGGGCATCAACGCCCCCATCGGCCCCGTCGCCGGCAAGTTCAAGGGCTTCGCGGCCATCACCGGCGCCAAGGGCAAGGACGGCTCCACGGTCGACACCAAGATCGAAACCCTGATCGACGCCTATTGGATGGCCGACTTCAGCGGCCTGCTCGGCGCCAAGAAGGGCACCTGGCAGATCGGCCCCGGCGTCGAATTCTGGAACAACAAGTTCGGCGATCCCACCTTCGCCACCACCCAGGACGTCAACATCCCCCACGCCGTGGTCAACCCCCGCACCCTCACCGGGATGATCGCCCTGGAATACCACTTCTAGCCAGGACCCCACCCCCGCGCGGGGGTCCTCCCCCGCGCACCTTCTTCCAGGACTTCCGCCATGACCCCATTCAGCTACCGGTGCACGGACTGCGGCCGCACGTATTCCCGCGACGAGGTCCGCTACCTTTGTCCTGAGTGCGGGAAGTCCTACCGCCCCGGCATCCCCCTCACGGGGGTGCTGGAGGCGGTGTTCGACTACGACGCCATCGGCGCCGCCTTCGACCAGGCCCGCCCCGACTGGAACCTCTTCTGCCCCGTGGAGACCGCGTTCCATCCGCCCCTGCCCGTGGGCAACACCCCCATGGCCCGCGTGGACCGCCTCGCCGCGGAACTGGGCCTGGGCGAGCTGTGGGTCAAGAACGACGGCCTCAATCCCTCCGGCAGCCTCAAGGACCGCGCCTCCTTCCTGGTGGCCGCCGAGGCCCGGCGACTGGGCATCGACCTCATCGTCGCAGCCTCCACGGGCAATGCGGCCTCGGCCCTGGCCGCGGTGTGCGCCTCGGCCGGACTCAAGGCCCTCATCTTCGTCCCCGAGAAGGCCCCCAAGGCCAAGCTGGTCCAGATGGTCCTGTACGGGGCCACGGTCGTGCCCGTCAAGGGCACCTACGACGACGCCTTCCGCCTCTCCCTCGAATACACGGAGAAGCGCGGCGGCCTGAACCGGAACACCGCCTACCACCCCCTCACCATCGAGGGCAAGAAGACCGCGGGCCTGGAGATCTGGGCCCAGGCCGGCTTCCGGGTCCCCGACGCGATCTTCGTGTCCGTGGGCGACGGGGTCATCATCGGCGGGGTGCACAAGGCCTTCGTGGACCTCCGGCGGGCCGGGCTCATCGACCGCCTCCCACGCCTCATCGGCGTCCAGGCCGAATCCTCCGACGCCATCCACCGGTACGTGGAGACGGGCGTCTACGCCGACGCGGCCAACCCCACCACCCGGGCCGACTCCATTTCCGTGACCTGCCCCAGCAACGCCCACGGGGCGCGCCGGGCCGTCCAGGAAAGCGGCGGCCTCACCCTCACCGTCACCGACGACGAGATCCTCTCCGCCCAGGCCGCCCTGGCTGCCCGTACCGGCATCTTCACGGAACCCGCGGGCGCCACGGCCTACGCCGGGCTCGTGAAGCTCCAGGCCGGCGCAAAGGCCCTTCCATCCGGGGCCCGTGCGGTTATCCTTGCCACGGGCAACGGCCTCAAGGACGTGGAGGCCCCCCTCTCCCGAATCTCCATCCCCCCCGCCATCGAACCCCGGCTGGAGTCCCTCCCCCGATGAAGATCGCCATCCGCAACGGCCGCGTGGCCCAGGGCGACCGCCTCGTGAAGGCCGACGTCCTCGTGGAGGACGGCCTCATCCGGGCCGTGGGGCATGCCGGCCCCGCCGACCGGGACCTGGACGCCTCGGGCTGCTACGTGCTGCCCGGCTTCATGGACTTCCACACCCACGTGGACGACCACATCGGGCGCTTCTACCTGGCCGACAACTACGAGACCGCCACCCGGGAGGCCATGCTGAACGGCATCACCACCCTGTGCACCTTCGTGACCCAGGCCGAGGGCCAGACCCTGCGCCAGGCCATGGCGGCGGCCCGGGCCAAGGCCCTGGACACCTGCCACGGGGACGTCCTGTGGCACCTGACCCCCACCACCTTCGAGCCCGGCGATCTGCGCTTCCTGGAGGCCCTGCTGGAGGCCGGGTACCGCACCCTCAAGTTCTACACCACGTACCGGCCCGCGGGGCTCTACGTGAGCTACCAGAGCCTGGGGGACCTGTTCCAGCGGCTTTCGCCCCTGGGGGCGACGTTCATGGTGCACTGCGAGGACGACGACATCATCGCCCACGTGGAGCCCGGGGCCCTGGATCTCTCCAAGGCGGTCTCCCACACGCGGCTGCGCTCGGAGGAGGCCGAAGTGGAGGCCATCCGCCGGGTGACGGAGCTCGCCCTGGCCAAGGGGGCCTCCCTGCACGTGGTGCACGTTTCCACCCTCGAGGGCGCCCGGGCCATCGTCGCCGCCAAGGCGGAAGGGGACGTCTCCATGGAGACCTGCCCCCAGTACCTCTACCTGGACGAGACCTTCCTGCAGCGCCCCGACGGCCACCACTGGCTCTGCTCGCCCCCGCTGCGCGGGCACCGGGAGGCCTTCCGCGCCCTGGCCCGGGAGGGGGCCTTCGATATGGTGGCCACGGACCACTGCGCCTTCCGGCCCGAGGACAAGGACAGCTGGAACGGCCAGGACCTGCGCCAGGTGCCCAACGGCATGCCCGGCCTGGGCGCCCTGCCCCACGTGACCTGGAAGATCTGGGAGGACGATCCCGACCGCTCCGCCCTGGGCCTGGCCACCCACCTCGCCCTCAACCCCGCCCTGCGGGCGGGGGTCGCCGACCGCAAGGGGGCCATCCTGCCCGGCCTGGACGCCGACATCGTGGTCCTGGACCCCCACGGCCCCGAGCGTCCCGTGCGCTCCACCGGGGTGCCCACCTTCGAACCCTTCCCCGGCTTCACCACGAAGCTGCATTTCCGCTCAGTGCTGCTCCGGGGCGTTCCCCGGGTCCAGGATGGGCGGCTGCTGGAACCGGACCGCCCCATGGGGGTCCCCCTCCAGCCCGATCCCGAAACCCTTCCCTTCACCTGATTCCTCAAGGAGGACCCCATGACCGCGACCCCCACCATCACCGAGAACCTGCGCGCCTTCCAGGGCCTGAAGACCGATCTGTTCCACAAGGATTTCCTCCTCACCTGGGAGCATCCCGAAGAGGAGATCCGGGCCATCGTCACCCTGGCCGACACCCTCAAGCAGCTGCACAAGGCCGGCCACTCCTTCCGCTCCTTCGACACCGGCCTGGCCATCTCCATCTTCCGCGACAATTCGACCCGCACCCGCTTCAGCTTCGCCAGCGCCGCCAACGCCATGGGCCTGGGCCTGTCGGACCTGGACGAGCAGAAGAGCCAGGTCGCCCACGGCGAGACCGTGCGCGAGACGGCCAACATGATCAGCTTCCTCACCGAGGTCATCGGCATCCGGGACGACATGTTCCTGGGCGAGGGCCACACCTACATGAAGGAGGTGGGCGACGCCCTCACGGACGGCACCCAGCGGGGCGTGCTCCACCGCCGTCCCAGCATCGTCAACCTCCAGTGCGACATCGACCACCCCACCCAGTCCCTGGCCGACCTGGCCTGGCTGCGCCAGCACTTCGGCAGCCTCGAGAACCTCAAGGGCAAGAAGATCGCCATGACCTGGGCCTACTCCCCCAGCTACGGCAAGCCCCTCTCCGTGCCCCAGGGCATCATCGGCCTCATGTCCCGCTTCGGCATGGACGTGCGCCTGGCCCACCCCGAAGGCTACGGCCTCATCTCCGACGTGGTGGACCTCGCCGGCAAGCAGGCCGCCAAGAGCGGCGGGAAGTTCACCGTCACCAACAGCATGGAAGAGGCCTTCGCCGGCGCCGATATCGTATACCCCAAGAGCTGGGCCCCCTATCAGGTCATGGAGCGCCGCACCGAGATGCTCAAGGTCTCCGACAAGGAGGGCCTGCGCGAGCTGGAGAAGGAGTGCCTGGCCAACAACGCCAAGCACGCCAACTGGGAATGCACCCGCAGGATGATGGACCTCACCGCGGACAAGAAGGCCCTGTACATGCACTGCCTGCCCGCGGACATCACCGACGTGAGCTGCAAGGCCGGCGAGGTTTCCGCCGAGGTCTTCGAGCAGTACCGCATTCCCACCTACCAGGAAGCTGCCTACAAGCCCTTCATCATCAGCGCCCTCATGTTCCTCACGCGCCTGAAGGATCCCGGAGCCAAGCTCGAGCAGATCGTCAACCGCGCCCAGGCCCTTCACCTGTAGGTCCCAGAGGAGATACCCATGTCAAGGATCGTCAAGACCTACAACGAAGAAGTGGTTAAGCGCACCGCCAAGCGGTGCAAGGACCGGGGCATCGTCATCCCGACCTTCCACCAGATGCGCCACCCCGAAACCGCCCCCGACGCCGTCAAGGCCCGCCTGAAGAACGTGGGCCTGTGGGACGTGGACCCCGCCAACCTCTTCCGCATCACCTGGAAGAACGACCCCGCGACGGGCCTTTTCGGCGGCCCCAACCACCTGGAGATCCCCCGGGAGATCACCGGCGTCAAGGCCCGCATCATCGGCCTCGTGGGCAAGTACTTCCCCACCGGCGCCCACAAGGTGGGCGCGGCCTTCGCCTGCCTCGTGCCCCGCCTCGTGAGCGGCGAGTTCGACCCCGACACCCACAAGGCCGTGTGGCCCTCCACGGGCAACTACTGCCGCGGCGGCGCCTTCGATTCCGCCGTGCTGGGCTGCACCGCCATCGCCATCCTGCCCGAGAACATGAGCCAGGAGCGCTTCACCTGGCTGGCCCAGATCGGCTCCGAAGTGATCGCGACCCCCGGCTGCGAAAGCAACGTCAAGGAGATCTACGACAAGTGCTGGGAGCTGAAGAACGATCCCAAGCACGTGATCTTCAACCAGTTCGAGGAGTTCGGCAATCCCGTGTGGCACTACAACGTCACGGGCCCGGCCATCGAGGACGTCTTCAACGCCATCAAGACCCCCAGCACCCGCCTCGCCGCCTACGCCAGCGCCACCGGCAGCGCCGGCACCATCGCCGCCGGCGACTACCTCAAGGCCCACCACCCCGGCGCCAAGGTGATCGCCACCGAGGCCTGGCAGTGCCCCACCCTGCTCATGAACGGCTTCGGCGACCACCGCATCGAAGGCATCGGCGACAAGCACGTTCCCTGGGTCCACAATGTCCGCAACACCGACGCCGTCGCCGCCATCGACGACGAGGACTGCATGCGCATCCTGCGGCTCTTCAACGAGCCCGAAGGCCAGAAGCACCTGGCGGGCCTGGGCATCAGCCAGGACGTCATCCAGAAGCTGGGCCTGCTGGGCATCAGCGGCATCTGCAACCTGCTGGCCGCCATCAAGGCCGCCAAGTACTGGGAGCTGGACGAGAACGACGTGGTCTTCACGATCTTCACGGACAGCGTGGAGATGTACCGCTCCCGCCTGGATGAGCAGACCGCGGAGCACGGCGCCTTCACCGCCGTGGACGCCGCCACCACCCGCGTCGGCAGCCTCGAGCGCCAGGGCGTGGACCACTTCAAGGAGCTCACCTACCCCGAGAAGAAGGCCATCCACAACCTGAAGTACTACACGTGGGTGGAGCAGCAGGGCAAGACCTACGAGGAGATCTGCGCCCAGTGGGATCCCGAGTACTGGCGCCAGCTCTTCACGGAGGAGGCCGCCGCCTTCGACAAGCTCATCGAGAAGTTCAACCAGGAAGTGGCCCGGTCCTAGACCGATCCTGATGCGGCCGGTGACGGGTGATATGATCACCACCCGTCACCGGCCTTTCCCTTGACCGAAACACCTGGAAAGATCCCCCATGCGAATCCTCATCCACGGCGGAACCGTCATCACCTTCGGGAGCCCCTGCCGGGTCCTGGAAGGCCGGGCGGTCCTCATCGAAGACGGGCGCATCGCCCGCATCGCCCCGAAGGAGGCCATCCCGGGCCCCTTCGACCGCACCCTCGACGCCACCGGCAAGGTGGTCATGCCCGGCCTGGTGAACGCCCACATGCACTTCTATTCCACCCTCGTGCGGGGCCTGGGCAAGGCGGCCCCCAGCGCGAACTTCCAGGAGGTGCTGGACAACCTCTGGTGGCGCCTGGACCGCAAGCTCTCCCTGGACGACGTGGACATCAGCGCCGAGGTCGTCCTGGCCGACGCCGTGCGCAAGGGCACCACGACCCTGGTGGACCACCACGCCAGCCCCTTCGCGGCCGCAGGGTCCCTGGACCGCATCGCGGGGGCGGTGCGCCGCAGCGGCGTGCGCGCCTGCCTCTGCTACGAGGTCTCCGACCGGGATGGCCAGGCGGTCACCGACGCGGGGCTGGAGGAGAACGCGGCCTTCGCCCGGCGCTGCGCCTCGGAAAAGGACCCCCACCTGCGGGCCCTCTTCGGCCTCCACGCGGCCTTCACCCTCACGGACGCCACCCTGGACCGCGCCGCCGTCCTGGGCCGGGACGCGGGCGTGGGCTTCCACGTGCACGTGGCCGAGGCCGCCTCGGACGTGGCGTACAACCTCCAGCACCACGGCCTCACCTCCGTGGCCCGCCTCGCGGGGCACGGGCTCCTGGGCCGGGGCAGCATCGCCGCCCACTGCGTCCACGCGTCCGAGGCCGACCAGGAGCTCCTGGCGTCCACGGACACCTTCGTGGCCCACAACCCCCAGTCCAACCTCAACAACGCCGTGGGCATCGCCGACGTCCTGGGCATGGTGCGCCGGGGCGTGCGCGTGGGCCTGGGCACCGACGCCATGACCGTGAACATGCTGGAGGAGATCCGCGTGGCCATGTGGGCCCAGCACCTGCGCCAGGACAACCCCACCTGCGCCTTCATGGAGATCGCCAACACCCTCTTCGCCCGGAACCCCGAACTGGCCACCCAGCTCTGGGGCTTCCCCCTGGGCACCCTGGAGGAGGGCGCCGCCGCCGACGTCATCCTGGTGGACTACCACCCCCCCACGCCCCTGGACGGCAACACGGTCCTGGGCCACCTGGTCTTCGGCATCTCCCAGGCGACGGTGGACACCACCCTCTGCGCGGGCCGGATCCTCATGGAGGGCAAGGTCCTGTGCAACGGCCTGGACGAGGCGGCCCTGGCCGCGCGCAGCCGGGAGCTGGCCGTGAAGCTCTGGGACCGGTTCTAGCCATGCGGGGGCCCGGGGAGATCGCCGCCGCGCTGCGAAGCCTGGCGGAGCCTTCGGCCCTGGCCACCCTGGTGCGCACCAAGGGCAGTTCGTACCGCAAACCGGGGGCGCGGATGGTCTTCCACCCCGGGGGCCTCCAGCAGGGCGGCATCAGCGCCGGGTGCATGGAGACCGACGTGAAGGAGCGGGTGGCGGCGGTGCTGGAAAGCCGCCACCCCCTCCTCGTCACCTTCGACCTGGGCAGCGAGATCGATCTCATCTGGGGCACGGGCATGGGCTGCGCGGGCCGGGCCGAGGTGCTCCTGGAGCGGATGGAGCCCGGGCAGGTGCCGCCCTGGCTGGAGCACGCCGAACGCCTGGCCCGGGAGCGGGGCTCCGGCCTGCTGGCCACGGTCTTCGGGACGAGGGGCGAGGTGCCGGCGGCCCCCGGCGACCGCTTCCTGTTCGAAGGGGACCGGAGCCTCCTGCCGGCGCCCCCGGCCCTGGAGGCCGCCCTGCGCACCCCCCCGGCCCACGCCGAGGCCCGCACCGCGCGGCTGGAGGGGGGGGAGGTGGATCTCCTCCTGGAACCCATCCGGCCCCCCGTGGCCCTGTGGGTCTTCGGCGCCGGCGAACACGCCATGCCCCTCTTCCGGCTCGCCAAGGGCCTGGGCTGGTTCCTGGGGCTGGCCGACCACCGCCCCGGCCTGGCCACCGCCGCCCGCTTCCCCGAGGCCAACCGCATCGTCGTGGGCCACCCGCCCGATTCCCTGCAAGCCATCCCCTTCGACGCCCGCACCGCCGCCCTGGTGGTGAGCCACGTGTACGAGGCGGACAAGGCCGCCCTGGCCGCGTTCCTGAAGGCGCCCCTGGGCTACGTGGGCCTCCAGGGCAACCGCCGGCGCAGCGAGCGCATCCTCCGGGAACTGGAGGAGGAGGACGGCCCCCTCACCGAGGAAGCCCGCTCCCTCCTGCACTACCCCGCCGGGCTGGACATCGGCGCCGAATCGCCCGAGCTCATCGCCCTTTCCATGATCAGCGAAGTGCAGGCGTCCCTGGCCGGCAGGCCCGGCCTGCCCCTGCGCCAATGGCAGGGCCCGATCCACCCGCGCTGAGCCCCCGGGAACCTTCCGGGATCCTTTTCCACTCGTCCACTGGAGCCGCCCCTGGAATGCGGGCCGGCCACCGGGAGGGCCATGGACGAGCGTTCGCCCCATCTGTTCCGGGCCCAGGCGCTGGAGCACCACCTGGGCGGCGAGGAGGGCCGGGGGCTGATCCGGGTGTCCCCGCCCTGGAGCTGGGCCCTGCTGCTGGTGTTCCTTTCGGCCTTCGGTACCGCGCTGCTGGCCGCCTTCCTGGGGCGGGTGGAGGTGAACGGCCGGGCCCGGGCCATCCTGCGTCCCCGCACGGGCATCCGGGTGGTCATCGCCAAGGTGGACGGCACCGTCGGCCAGGTGGAGGCGCGCTCGGGCCAGCAGGTCCGGGCGGGCACGGTGCTGGCGCGGCTGGAGGCGCCTCCGGTGCAGGCCCAGCTGCTGGAAGCCCGCCGCCAGGTGGAGGCGGTCCACCTTCACTTCCGGGCCACGGCCGCCCGCCAGGACCAGGGCTATGCCGAACAGGTGCGAAGACTGACCGGGCGCATGGCCGGCCTCGGGGAGCAGCGCCGGAGCCAGCGCCAGTCCGTGGCGGCCCTGGAACTTAACCTCAAGCGCTGCCTCATTCTGGAAGGGGAGGGCATCCTGAGCCCCGCCCGGGCCGACGAGGCCCGGGAGGCCCTTGCCCAGGCCCAGCGCCAGCTCAGCCAGTCGGACCAGGCCCTGGAGCTGGCCTCCCAGGAGCGGGCCGCGCTGGAAAACAGCCGCCAGGACAACCTCTGGCAGCGCCGGCAGACCATCCAAAATGCGGAGGTGCGGGCGGAGGCGCTGGGCTTCCTGCTGGGCCAGACCCGGCTGGAGGCCCCGGAGGACGGCCAGGTGGAGGCGATGCTGGTGAAGCCCGGCGAAGGGGTCCGGGCCGGCCAGGCCCTGTGCAAGCTCATTCCCCGGGGCGCCCCGCTGGAAGTGGTCGCCTTCCTGCCCGAGAAGGACCGGGCCTTCGTGCGCCCGGGAGACGAGGTGCGCCTCGAGCTGGACCAGCTGCCCTACGCGGAATACGGCACCCTCCGGGGCCGGGTGGAGCGCATCAGCGAGGACCTGGCGTCGGGCTTCGAGATCCAGGAGGCCCTGGGCGACACGACCTTCCCCGGCCTCCCGGTCTTCCGGGTGGAGGTGCGGCTCACCGACACCCAGGCCGTGCTCCGGGCCGGGGTTCCCTTGCGTTCGGGCATGCTGATGAACGCCCGCTTCACCCTGCGGAGGCAGCGGCCCATCACGCTGGTGCTGGATCCCCTGCGCAAGTGGCTGCGCTGATGGGCGGGCGCCCGTGGCTCCGGAAGCGGGTGGACTTCATCGCCCAGATGGAGGCCACCGAATGCGGAGCGGCCGCCCTGGCCATGGTCCTGGCCCACCACGGCCACCACGCCCCCCTGGCGGAGGTGCGCCAGGCCTGCGGCATTTCCCGGGACGGCGCCAGCGCCCTGGCCCTGGTGAAGGCCGCCCACGCCTTCGGCCTGGAGGCGGAGGGCGTCCGGCTGGAGGTGGAGGATCTGTTCCGCCTTCCTCTCCCGGCCATCCTCCACTGGGACTTCGATCATTTCGTCGTGCTGGAGCGGGTGGGAAGGACCGGCGCCACCCTGGTGGACCCGGCCCACGGGCGGCGCCGGGTGGACCGGCTGGAACTGGGGCGCAGCTTCACGGGCGCCGCCCTCCTGTTCCGCCCCACGCCGGCCCTGGCCCCCCGGGCCCGGATGCGCCCCAGCCTGGCGAAGTACCGGGAGGTCTTCCGGCGCAACCTGCCCAGCCTCACCCAGATTCTCCTGGCCACCCTGGTCCTGGAAGCGGTGGGCCTGGCCACGCCGGTGGCCAGCCAGCTGCTCCTGGACCGGGTCCTGGTGCCCCGGCAGGCGCCCTGGCTCTGGGGCCTGGCCCTGGGCCTGGGCTCGGCGGCCATCACCGCCGCCGCCCTGGGCCTGGTGCGCGGCTGGGTGGCCCTGAACCTGCACCTGGAACTGAACTTCGCGCTCACGGGCAGGTTCCTCGGCCACATGCTCCGCCTGCCCCTGGGCTTCTTCCTCCAGCGGGATCCCGGCGACCTGGCGCAGCGGGCCGGGAGCAGCGCCGAGGTGCAGGACCTGCTCAGCACCGGCGCGGTGAACGCCCTCCTGGACGGGTTCCTGCTCCTGGGCTTCGCCGCCCTGATGATCGCCTATCACCCCAGGCTGGCGGGGCTGGTCCTCGCCCTCAGCCTGGTGCACGCGGCCCTCCTGGGCGCCCTGTGGGACCGCAACCGCCAGTTGGCCGCTTCCGGGCGGGCCGCGGCGGGGCGGGAGGGGGCGGCCCTGCTGGAGGCCCTGTCCGGCCTGGAGGCCACCAAGGCCAGCGGCGCGGAAGGGCACATGGTGCGCCGCTGGGCCAACAGGATGACCGAGCGCGTGAACCTGGGCCTGGAGGCCCAGGGCCTCACCCGGGGCCTGGGCGCGGCCCTGGGCTTGTTCCAGGGCCTGGCCGGCCTCCTGGTCTTCGGGGTGGGGGGCCGGGAGGTGCTGGCGCACCGCATGACCCTGGGCACCTTCGTGGCCTTCCTGACCCTCCAGGGCCTGTTCATGGCGCCCCTGGGCTCGCTCCTGGCCGCCCTCCTCCAGCTCCAGTCCCTGGGCACCCACCTGAGGCGCCTGGACGACGTGCTGGAAACCGCCGGGGAACCCCGGGGCTCCGCGGATCCCGGCCGGCTCGGCGGGGCCGTGGAGCTGCGGGACGTGACCTTCCGGTACGCCCCCGGGGGCGCGCCCGCGCTGGACGGCCTCAACGTGCGCATCGCGCCGGGGGAGACCGTGGCCCTGGTGGGGCCGACGGGCGCCGGAAAGTCCACCCTGGCGCGGCTCTTCCTCGGCCTCCACCTTCCGGACCGGGGCACCGTGCGCTTCGATGGCCGGGATCTGCGGGAGCTGGACCTGGGCGCCGTGCGCCGCCAGATCGGCGTGGTGATGCAGGAGACCTTCCTGTTCGACGACACGGTGCGGGCGAACCTGGCCCTCCACGACGGGGACCTGTCCCAGGAGCGGCTCCTGTGGGCGGCCCGCATGGCCTGCGTGGACGATGTGATCGCCGCCCTGCCCCGGGGTTTCGACAGCCGGGTGGGCGAGAACGGCAGCCTGCTTTCCGGGGGCCAGCGCCAGCGGCTGAGCCTCGCCCGGGCCCTGGCCCACGATCCGGCCATCCTCGTCCTGGACGAGGCCACCAGTTCGCTGGACCCGGGCACCGAGGCCCGGATCCAGGCCAACCTCGCCCGCCTGGGCTGCACCCGGATCCTCATCGCCCACCGCCTGGCCACCCTGCGGGACGCGGACCGGATCCTGGTGCTCCAGGGCGCACGGATCGTCCAGGAAGGCCCCTTCGGGGAGCTCCAGGCCGCTCCGGGCCTCTTCCGGGACCTGCTCGCGGCCGCGGAGCCGGGCCGTGGCTGAACCGGCCCCCCTCGCCGGGTTTCCCCCCGAGGAGGCCCTGGGGCGCCTCCTGGCGCGCCTTGGCCACGAGGGCGGCCGCCAGGCTTTCCGGGATGGCCTGGACCCCGGACCCGACCGCATGATCGAGGCGCTGGAGGACCGGGGCCTCCAGGGCCGCGCCGCGCGGCTGGACAGCCGGGACCTCGCCTACCTGGAGCGGCCCACCCTGGTGGAGCTGCGGGAGGGCACCTGGGTTCTCCTCCTGGACGGGCCCTCTGGGTCCTTTTCGGTGGAAACGCCCGGGGGCGTCCGGACCCTGGACCCGGAGGCCCTGGCGGAACGCATCTCCGGAAGGGCCCTGGACCTTTCCCCCGCCCTGCCCCCCGGCGCCACCCTCTGGGCCCGCCTGAAACCCCTGTTCCTGCGCCAGCCCAGGAGCCTGCTCCAGCTGGGGGCGGCCCTGCTGATGCTCCAGGCCCTGGCCCTGGTCCTCCCCGCCACCACCGCCCTCATCCTGGACCGGGCCCTGCCGGACGGGGCCAGCTCCCTCCTGGCCCTGGGGGTGGCCGGGATGTTCCTGGCCACGGTGCACCAGGTGTGGATCGGCTGGATCCAGGAACGGGTGGTGCTGTTCTTTTCGACCCGGCTGGCCGTTTCCGCGGAACGCGGGTTCCTGGAGCACGCCCTGCGCTGCCCCTTCCCCTTCCTGCAGTCCCGCACCCTGGGCGACCTCCTGCAGGCCTTCGGCGGTTTCGCCGCGGCCCGGGACCTGCTCCCCGCCCGGACGGTAGGGGTATTCCTCAGCGGGGCCATGGGCTTCTTGTACCTGCTGGCGATGTTCGCCCTGCTTCCGGGCGCCTCCCTGGTGATCCTCCTGGTGACCGCCCTCCTGGCGCTCCCCACCCTCGCCCTGGGCCGCGTGCAGGCACGGCTTCAGGCCCGCCAGGTGGAAGCGGCGGCCCGGGAGCACGGCCTCCTCATCGAACTGGTGACCGGCATCGCCACACTCAAGGGCTCCGGCACGGAGGCCAGGGCCCTGGACCGGTGGCGGGGGCGGCGTCGCGCCGTCCTGGGCCTGGAGCTGACCCGGAGCCGCCTGAACCTCGCCTCGGACCTGGTCCTGGGCCTGGTCAGCCAGGCCCTGGCCATCGGCCTGTTCATCCACGGCGGCCTGCGCCTCCTGGAGGGTTCCCTGAAGCCCGGAACCCTCTTCGCCTTCCTCCAGCTGAGCAGCGGGTTCACCAGCTCCTTCCTGGCCGTGGTGCACACCGCCCTCACCCTCCTGATCCTGAAGCCCCAGCTGGCCAAGGCCCAGGAGATCCTCTCCCGGGAACCCGACCCGCGGCCCCGCCGGGACTCCCCCACCCCGGGCCCGGTGCCCGCCGTGCTGGAGGACGTGGGGTTCCGGTACACCCCCTCGTCCCCCTGGGTGCTCCAGGGCTACGACCTGCGGGTGGATCCCGGGGAGAAGGCCACCCTCGCCGGTCCCTCCGGCTTCGGCAAGACGACGGTCCTGCGGCTGCTGGCCGGTCTCCACGTGCCCGAGCGGGGCCGGGTCCGGGTGGCGGGCCGGGATCCCCGGGAGGTGCGCCACGACCTGGTCTACCTCCCCCAATTCGTCCGGATCTTCGGTGGCTCCATCCTGGAGAACCTGCGCATCTACGCCTGCGGCGCGCCCCTGGAGCGGCTCATGGAAGCCGCCGGCCCCACCGGCCTCCAGGCCCTGGTGGACACCCTGCCCATGGGCTACCGGACCCTCCTCCCCCCCGGCGGAAGGAACCTGTCCGGCGGCCAGCGCCAGCTCATCGCCCTCACCGGCGCCCTGGCGTCCGGACGACCGCTCCTGCTGCTGGACGAGGCCCTGGCCAACCTGGACGCCGCCCACGCCGCCCCCCTGCGAACCCTCCTGGCCCAGGGACCCTGGACCCTGGTGTCGGCGAACCCCGGGGAACCCGGCGGGACGTTCCGGTGAGGGACCGGTTTTGCGCCCGTCGCCAGGATTTCCCGTATTTCCCGGCTCGGCGATCTGGCTCCAGTGTACCTGACGTTCTTTATCCTGCCTTTTCCCCTGGATCCTGTTTATCCCCGTTCGAACTTCGCTTGGAGTTGTCGCTACCTTTGGATCAGGGACGGCATGTAACATGCGCTCCGACCCACCTCCGCGGCAGCCCTGCGGAAACCTGGATGAACGCCGATGGATGGGATGAACGGGGATCCGCTCAACCTGGAGGAGCCCCTTCATCACGGTTTCAAGGCACCTGAAGGCTGCCGGCGCACTCTAGGCTGTCCCCGGCCCCCCCAAGGTTCCCAGGCGGATCAGCCCTTCCGTTCCGCCTTGTAGGCGCCAGGGCGCATGGGCAGCCAGTGGTCCACGAACAGGGGCTGGGCCACCTTGTCCGCGGCCTTCAGGCGGTGCAGGGTGCCGGACTGGTCCTCGCTGGCGGCCACGATGGCGAAGGCGTGGGCCAGGGCCGAAAAGGTGGTGACGCTGCAGCTGAACAGGAGGTCCTCGCTGGGCACGGGGATGAGGATATCGGCGTAGGGGGCCAGGGGGGAGTCGGCCCGGTCCGAGAAGGCCAGCACGGGGACCCCCGAGGCCTTGGCGAAGATGGCGGAATCCACGGTTTCCCGGCTGTAGGGCATGAAGCTGAGGACGATCATCAGGTCCCGCTCGTCCAGATTGGCGACCTGGTTGGAGAAGTCCGAGGGGATGGCGGCGATGCAGGGGAGGCCCGCCTGGGTCAGGTAGAAGGCCAGGATGAGGCTCATGACGTGGGAGACGCCCCGGCCCAGGATCACGCGGTGGCGGGCCTTGGTGATGAGGGCCACGGCCGTCTCCAGGGTGGTGTGGTCCACCATCTGGATGAGGCGGTTGAGATTCTCACCATCCCGCCGGGCCACTTCGGCCAGGGCCCCGTAGATGTCGGTGGGCGCCTCCAGCAGTTCCAGCTCCGAATCGCCGCTCCGCTCGTGGCAGGCCGCCCTGAGGGCGTCCCGGAATTCGCTGAAGCCCTTGTATTCAAGGCGCTTGGCGAAGCGCACCACGGTGCCGACGCTCACGTTGGCCCGCTGGGCCATGGATTCGATGCCCCACAGGGCCCCCAGGAGGTGGTCCGACATGAGGACGTCCGCGATCCGCCGCATCGCCTCGGGGAGATCCCTGTAGGCTTCCGCGAGGCGCGACTGGATGGGGGTATCTGATGCGGGATTCGTCATTTGATATGGAGAAGTGTAACACCACGGAGGGAAAACCCTGCAACCCCCCGCGCAGGTTATGCTGGGGAATGCGCTACGCTTCGCTCGCCTCGGGCTCCAAGGGGAACTGCCACGCCTTTTCCCGGGGTTCCGAAACGCTCCTGGTGGACGCCGGCATCTCCCTCAAGCAGATCCGCCTGCGCCTGGCGGAGCTGGGCTGGGATCCAGGCCAGGTGAGGGCCGTGGCCATCACCCACGAGCACTCGGACCACATCGCCGCCATCCCCGTCCTCCTGCGGAACACCGACTGGGACCTCCTGGCCACCCCCGAGACCCTCGCGCGGATCCAGGCCATCCAGGGCATCGAGATCCCCCGGTCCCGGTGGATCCCCCTTCGCGCGGGCGAAGCCGTCCCGTGGAACGGCATGACCGTCCTGCCCTTCACCACCCCCCACGACGCCGCCGATTCGGTGGCCTACCGCATCGAGGCGGGGGGCTTCCACGCCGCGGTGGTCACGGACCTGGGCCACCCCACGGCCCTGGTGGAGGACCACTGCCGGGACCTGGACCTCCTGGTGCTGGAGGCCAACCACGATGTCCAGATGCTCCGGGAGGGCGGCTACCCCGCGGTGCTCAAGGCCCGGATCCTCAGCCGGGTGGGGCATCTCAGCAACGAATCCATGGGCGAGCTCCTGGGGCGCGTCCTTTCCGGCCGGCTGCGGAACGTCGTGCTGGCGCACCTCAGCGAGCAGAACAACGACCCTGAACTGGCCCGGTTCGCCGCCGAGGGGATCCTGCGGGGCACCGCCACGGCCCTCCATGTGGCGTGCCAGGCCTCGGCTCTCCTTGTTGCGGACCCGGAAAATTAAGCGGAGGATGTTTCCATGACGACCCCCCGAATTCTCATCCGGACGGCCCTGGCCGTCACCGCCGCCGCCCTGCCCATGGCGGCCCAGACCCCCCTCTTCAACGACGCGCCCGCCTTCGGCGGCTCCAAGGTCTTCTCCGAGGGCATCAACCCCCTGGGGAACCCCGCGCGCTTCGACCGGGCCCCCGCGGGCTGGTACCTCGGCTACGTGGACGGGGACCAGCGGGCCCAGGACAACCGGAGCCTCTTCCAGGACACCACCTCCGCGGACGCCGCGGTCGTGACGTCGGCCCTTGGCAAGCTCAAGGACGCCCCCTGGGTCCAGCGCACCCGGGCCTACGGCCTCGTGGGGACCCGGGAGGCCACCAATTTCGGCTTCACCCGGGAGGAGTTCCACTCGGCCACGGCCCGCCCCGACCTGGATCCCGCCCATCTCTCCACCGCATCCGCCCTCCAGGACAACGCCTCCTACGTGGACGGGCGCCGGGCCATCGTGAACCGCGTGCATTTCGGCGGCGGGGCCCTGGCCTCGGGCACCGCGGCCGGCTTCAACCTGCGCGTCGAGCAGTGGTCGCTGGGCATGACGGCCCCCTACCTGAACCAGCTCCCGCCGGGCGTCTACACCTTCGCCCCGGGCGGCGCCTTCCCCTACCGGTACGCCGCGGACGACCTCGCCCTGGGCTATTCCACCACGGACCGCAAGTCCCTCATGGTGGCCCTGGACGCGGGATTCACCACGGAACTGGCCCAGGGGCTGCGCCTGGGCGTCACCGCGGACCAGCTCAACGGCAAGCGGCTCTGGGACGTCACCATGAACCCGCAGTACCGCGGCGCCCTGCAGATCGACATGGGCGTCAACACCCAGCTCACCCTCGAGAGCGACATCAACGGCGCCATGCGCATGCCCTTCCCCGTGAAGCAGCAGTCCAGCTCCGCCTCCCTGCGGTACCAGGTGAGCCCGTCGGTGGTCTTCCTCGTGGGCGGGGAGCGCCGGAAGATCGGCGACGCCAGCGTGACCCGGGTGGGCGCCACCCTCCAGATGCGCACCCCCCGGATGTTCATCGCCGTGGGCTTCCAGGCCGGCCAGGACAAGCCCCTCAAGGGCCTGGCCCTCATGGTGAACTGATGGGCGGATTCCTCCGGAAGCTAGCCCTGGCGGCCCTGGCCCTCCTGCCCCTCGCGGCCCAGCCCTCGGTCCAGGAGGTGGTGTCGCGCTTCGACGCCGCCCAGGCCAAGATCTCCACCCTCCAGGCCCCCTTCAGCCTCACGATCCGCCGGGCCATGCTCAGGACCCCCACGGTCACCCGGGGCACCCTGTACCTCCAGGAATCGGATTTCGTCCATTTCAGCTTCGCCCCCCCCGAGGACCTGATCCTCCACCTGACGCCCAAGGCCCTGATCTCGTACAGCCCCGCCGAAGGCGCGGCCGAACAGCTGAAGATCGGGATCATCAAGAACGCCAACCGCAAGTTCCTGGGGCTGGGGCAGAGGCTCTCCTACCTGTCGGACTACTTCAAGATCTCCGTCGGGGACGGCAAGGGGGTGGCGGGCACCCTCCTCCTCACCCTCCAGCCCCGGAGCTATTCCGTGAAGAAGCGCATGCAGGTGCTGCTCATCTGGGTCGACAAGGAGACCTACCTGCCCCGCCAGCTCAACTGGGTGGAGCGGGGAGGGGATTCCTGGCTGCTGGAACTGGGGGCCCTGGCCACGAACCAGCCCCTGCCGGCCAGCGTCTCGGGCTTCAAACTGCCCCCCGGGATCCCCATCAAGGACGAGTTCAGCTTTTTCGCCACCAGAAGGAAGTAGAATTGGCCTTGTCATACCTGGGGAATTCATGATCGTCCAATGTCCATCCTGTGCATCCCGGTTCCAGTACGGGGAAGAGCGGTTCCTGGGGGCCGCGTCCAAGCGCTTCCGGTGCCCGAAGTGCGGCGAGACGTTCGAGGTCCTGAACCCGACGCTGGCCCCCGCCCAGCCCGCGCCCCCCGCCCCCGCCCCGCCGCCGCCGCCTCCCCCGAAGGCCACCGAGACCAGCCGGCGCAAGGGCCGCGACGCCATGATGGACCTGGCGAACTTCAAGAACGACGGCATGCCCTCCGGCCTGCGCTTCACCCTGGCCTTCCTCACCGGCCCCTTCGCCTCCACCGTGCGGGTGCTGGATTCCCCCCTGACCGTCATCGGCCGGGAGGAAGGGGACGTGGTGATCAACGACCCTGAGATCTCCCGGCGCCACGCGCGAATCGAGATCCACCCCGACGGCACCGTGTGGCTCACCGACCTGGATTCCACCAACGGCACCTTCGTGGGCGGCGCGGCCATCCCCGGCCCCACCAAGCTCGCCGACCGCCAGGAGTTCTCCTGCGGGCGCAGCACCTTCATGCTGCTCATCCGGGACACCAACATCATCGGACTGGATTGACCGTGGCCACGCCCTTCGAACCCTACCTCAACCAGGCGAAAGCCCTGTTCGAGGCCGGCGACGTCGTGAAGGCCGGCCAGATCTGGCAGGCCGTCCTGAAGAAGGATCCCGGCAGCGAGGAGGCACGGGCGGGGCTCTACCGGGTCAAGGCCCACTTCGACGCGCGGGCCACCCAGGATGGCCTGAAGGCCGCCCCGGAACCCGTCCCCCAGGACCGCCGGACCCTCACGCCCCCCAGTCCCGGGGTCAACAGCCTGCTGGACGCCGGCATCGCCCTCTACGACGCGGGCCTCGTGGCCAAGGCCATCGCCACCTGGGAAACGGCCCTCCTCCAGGACCCCGGCAACGCCCTGGCCAAGGGCTACCTGGACGGGGCCCGGCGCAAGCTGGAGGCCGAGAGCCAGCCCGCCGCCGCGCCGCCGCCCCCCCCCGAGGAGATCGACAAGCTCCTGCGGGACGGCTGCACCCTGTACGACATGGGCCAGGTGGAGGATGCCCTGAAGAAGTGGGAGTGCATCCTGGCCACCGACCCCCGCAACACCCTCGCCCAGGCCTATGCCAACGACGCCCGCCGGGACCTGGGCCTGGCGCAGCAGGCCACGGGCGCCCGCCCCGCCCCACCCGCGGATTCGCCCACGGCTCCGGCCGCGTCCCCGGCCGCGTCCCCGGACGCCGCTCCGGAAGGGGACACCTCCCGCGCGGACCGGCTGGTGCGGGAAGGCGTCCAGATCTACGACATGGGCATGACCGAGGAGGCCTCCGAGAAGTGGCGCCAGGCCCTGGCCCTGGAACCCGGGCACCGGGACGCCCTGGGCTATCTGGAAATGGCGCGCCGGGACCAGGAGCAGCCCTCCCCCGCCAGCGCCCCGGCCCGGCCTGAACCGCCCCCCAGGCCCGCCGCCCCCCCCGACAACCTGGAGCCCCGGGTCCTCGCCGCGGAGAACCTGCTCCGCAACCGGAAATTCGAGGAGGCCGCCTTCGCCTTCCAGCGCCTCATGGAGGCCGGGTCCAGGGATGCGCGCGTCCTCCAGGGCTACCAGCAGGCCCGGGCCGTCCTCACGGCCCGGGAGGAACCCCCCGCGGCCCCGGCGCCCCCGGCGGCGCCGGCCCCGGCCCCCGTGGATCCGCCCCGGGCCCTCACGGTCAGGCCCACCCAGCGCCACGGCCTCAAGCTGCCGGCCTTCCTGGGGGACGTCACCCTGCCCCACTGGCTGGACAGCCCCTCCCGCCTCGCCCTGGCCTGCGGCGCCGGCGCCCTGGCCCTCCTGGCCCTGCTGGGCTACCGCCACTTCCAGCGCAACGCCGCGCTCACCCAGGCCGTGGCCGCCGCCAAGGCCAACGCCATGGCCCCCATCGCCCGCAGATCCCAGGTGGTCCAGCTGGGGGAGACCCCGGAGGAGATCCGCAGCGAGTGCTCCCACGCCATGACCGACGACCCCCTCACCGCCTACTACCGGGCCCAGGAACTGCTCCGCATGGACGCGGGCGACGCCACCGCCGCCCAGCTGCTGGGGCGGGCCCGGGGGCTCATGGCGTCGGCCCCCCCCCTGGGCTCCGGCAAGGACCTGGACCAGGCCATCAAGGAAGGCGACCTGGAATCGGCCCGCAACGCCGTGCGCGACCAGCTTCGCAGCCGACCCGACGACCCCGAGCTCCAGGACAAGGCCCGCATGATCTACCTGGCCCTGGTCCAGGCCCGGGCCACCTCGGAACACTTCGCCGAGGCCCGGGAACTCCTCAAGCAGGGCCGCGCGATGTTCCCCCAGGACCGGACCTGGGCCGCCCGGCTGCGGCTCCTGGACGAGATCCAGGCCATGGGCAAGGCCACCCGCAACGCCTGGATCCCCCTCCTGGGCTGATCCCGTGACGCGCCCCCCGTGCCCCAGCTGCCGCACCCGCCTCACGCCCCTGGCCCAGGAATGCCCGGTGTGCGGGCTGGCCGTGGCCCGGCGGCCCCTGCCCCGGCCCCTGCTCTTCCAGGCCAGCGCCCTTGCGAACCCGGCCGCCCAGCCCCGGGAGGAGCGCCAGAGCATCTCGGTGCCCGCCCTGGGCCGGGTGGAGCCCCTCACCCTCCTTGAACCGGTCGAGGCCCTGCCGGAGGCGCCCCCTCCCCGGGCCGAACTCCCCGGCCGCCCCGCCCCCGAACTGGACCTGCTGGATTCCTTCTGGCCCGTGGTGAAGATGGAGGCCGGCGAATTCGCGGCCCTCGCCGCCCTCAACCTCTTCCTGATCCTGGTGGCCTGCCTGGCCTCCGGCGCCGGCCCCTCCCGCGTCTACGCCGAATTCTGGGCCTACCTCCTGCCCCTGCACACGACCATCTCCTGGGCCTTCCTCATGGTCCCCCTGGTCCTGGTGGGCCAGTCCCCCATGATGGGCGTGCTGCGCCTCGCCGTGGACACCGACCAGCCCGAGCGCCGCATGGCCTTCTCCCTCCTCTACCTCGTCTCCGCCGGCGCCTTCCCCCTCTCCTTCCTCTGCATGGTCCTCACCCCCGACCACCGCACCCTCGCCGAACTCCTCTCGGGGCGGGAGATCCTCCAGATGCCCTACGCCCGGATGCGGTAGGGGGCGCACGTGTCCCGGACTTGCTTCAGGGATTCGCTGACGCAGGCAAGCTGCGTCAGCGCAAAGCCCGCGACACGGGGTGGAGGAGGAGTGTTGCCACACTCCGGCTTCGATGAGCGATGCGGCCCTGGGGATAGGGTGGGCTCTCCGGATGGGCCTATGGTCAAGCGACGCGCTTCGAGTGGTGCGGGATGGGAGTGGCGTCGCGCCGACGTTAATCGGTAGGCATTACTAAGAATCTCCAGAGCCGGGTATGGTCCATTTGTCCGCAAGCTCCATTTCCAAGCGGCTCTCGCGGGAGTGATCAGCGTCGGCGCGAACCGGCCTCCCTTCCGGAACACTTGAAGCGTGTCGCTTGACCATAGGCCCATCCGGGCAGCCTCCAACCCCCAGATTCGCGCAAGGCTCATCGAAGCCGGAGTGTGGCAACACTCCTCCTCACCCCCGTGTCGCGAGCTTTTCGCTGACGCAGCTTGCCTGCGTCAGCGGATCCCTGACGCCGGTCCGGAACACGCCCCCCCCATCAGTCGGGCAGGTGCATGCGTACCGAGGTCACGATCACGCCCGGCTTGAGCATCAGGGAGGCCTTGATGCGGAAGGCCATCTGGTTGTGGAGGAGCCGCTGCCACCACTTGGAGGTGACGTACTCCGGCAGGATCATCGTCAGGCACACCTCGGGCTCCGCCAGCTTGAAGCGGTTGACCTCCTCCAGGATCGGCTCCACCACCTTGCGGTAGGGGCTCGGCACGCTGCGCAGGGGCACGCCCATGCCGTAGTAGGCCCAGTCCGCGCGCAGCTTCTGGATGGCGGGGCTCTCGTGGAAGCCGTCGGAGCCCAGGTCCACGGTGAGAGCTTCCACGCGGTCCCCGGAGATGAGGCGGGCGTAGGACAGCGCCTGCACCGTGCCGGCGTGGAGGCCGGACACCAGCACGATGGCGTGGTGCTTGGAGGGGAGGAAGGCGTCGGTGCGGCTCGCGGCCAGGGTCGACTTCACGCGGATGTAGTGGCGGTGGATATTGAAGAAGGTCATCACCAGCAGGGGCACCAGGACGGTGACGATCCACGCGCCGCCGGAGAACTTGGTGACCGCGATGTCGAGCATGACGATGCCCGCGGCGCAGGCGCCCACGCCGTTCACCGCGATCTTGGACTGCCAGTGGGGGCCCCGCTTGCGGTACCAGTGGACCACCATGCCGGACTGGCTGATGGTGAAGCCCAGGAACACGCCCAGGGCGTACAGGGGCAGGAGCACGTCCGTGTTGGCGTGGAACAGCACCACCAGGCCCCCCGCCAGCACCGAGAGGATGAGGATCCCGTTGGAAAAGACCAGCCGGTCCCCCATGCTGGTGAACTGGTTGGGCAGGAAGCCGTCCTTGGCCTGGAGCGCGGCCAGGCGCGGGAAGTCGGCGTAGGCCGTGTTGGCGGCCACCACCAGGATGGCGAAGGTGAAGCCCTGGACCACGTAGTAGTAGACCTTGGCCGGCAGGGACACCAGGGTCCCCCCGCTGCCCAGCACCTGCCTGGAGAGGTTGGAGAGCAGGGTCTCCTGCACCAGGGTGGGGTCCGGGCTGTGGCGGTACACGACGCCGAAATGGTGGCTCAGGAGCGTGATGCCCATGAACATGGTGCCCAGGAGGAAGACCATCCAGATCATGGTCTTGGCGGCGTTCTTGCCCGGGGGGTCCCGGAAGACCGGCACGCCGTTGGAAATGGCCTCGACCCCCGTGAGCGCGGTGCAGCCCGCGGAATAGGCGCGCATGAAGACCCACACCAGGGCCAGGCCCGCCAGATGCGGCGCCTGGTGCGCCGCGGCCTCCACGTGGGCCGGGGCGATGGCCGGGCCCAGGGCCCACCGGATGGCCCCGATGAGCAGCAGACCCAGGATCGCGATGAGGAATCCGTAGGTGGGGATGGAGAAGAGCGTGCCGCTCTCCTTCACGCCCCGGAGGTTGGCCGTGGCGATGAACCCGATGGCCAGGAGCGTCAGGGTGACGTTGTAGCCCTGGAGCACGGGCAGGGCCGCGGTGATGGCCGCGATCCCGGAGGAGACGGAAACGGCCACCGTGAGGATGTAGTCCACCAGGAGGGAGGCCCCCGCGGTCTGGGCGGCCATCTCGCCCAGGTTGTCCTTGGCGACGATGTAGGCGCCGCCGCCTCCGGGGTACTCCAGGATGGTCTGGCGGTAGCTGAAGGCCAGGATGATGAGCAGGGCCGTGATCCCCATGGCCACGGGCACCGCGAGCCCGAAGACGGCGGCCGCGGTGGCCCCCGCCATCAGGGCGCCGGCGTGGCCCAGGGCCGTGGAGAGGGAGGCCATGATCTCCTGGGTTGCGTACGCCACCGACGAAAGGGCGTCGGAGGAGAACACGGCGAGCGCGATGGGGTTGCTGATCCTGTTGTGGTGGCTCTCGTCGCTTGCCAGCCGGCGACCGAGAAGAAGACGTCGAAAATCAGCCATATGGCCCCGGGAGAGACTTCTCTATACCTGGATTATGACTCAGGATCCGGGCCCGTGGCACGGAAACGGAGGGCCTCCATGACATGGACCTGGCCTGGCGCCACCGTCCAGAGCCAGCGCTGGTGGCGTTCGGCGCTCCTCCCCGGCAGGGCGCGCAGGACGTCCACGCCGCCAAGCGGATCCTCCGCTTCCAGGGGGACCTCCGATATCAGCTGCGCCGTCCAGGGTTCCGCGGGCGGGCCCAGGCTCAGGGTGGCGTCACCGAACAGGACGCCCCGGTCATGCACCAGCCACAGGTCCGCGCCGCTGGCCCCCAGCACCCCCAGGAAGGCGGCCACGGCCCGGGCCGTCCACCCCCGCAGGGCCGCATCCAGGGGATCCTCCTCCTCGTCGGTCCAGGGGCTGAAGCCGCGGAAGGCCCGCTCCACCGTCCTCTGGGCCTGCACCCCGAACTGGCCCATCACGTTGGCGGCCAGGATGGTGCCGGGGCGCCGCTCCGCGATCCAGGCCCGCAGGGGCGCGGCGGAAGGATCCAGGGAGGCCACGAGGCCCGCCAGGCGCCGGGAGGCGGCGCGGGTGGCCCGCACCCGCCCGGACCAGGGCTGGCGCGCGGTGCGCAGGGCCGTGGCCCACAGCTCGTCCAGGCCCCCCGTGAGATCCTGGAAGACCCACGGGGCCCAGCGGCGGTGGCGCAGGAGCGTGAGCACCCGGCTCCAGGGATCCGCGTCCCAGCCGACGGTCCCCGGGGGCGCCAGGAACCAGGGCACCTCCAGCCCCGAGCCCGCGCCCAGGACGAGGGCGGGACCCCGGGCCTCCCTCAGCCCCTGGCCCAGGAAGCTCCGGACCGCATCCAGGTGCGGGGCCCACGCGGGCCGCTGCCGGCCCAGGAAGGCCCGCTGCTCCCGGGCCAGGGCGGTGGTCAGGGCCCGGTCCATCACCGCTTCCAGATATCGAAGGGCTGGGTGCCGATGAGTGCGTTGAAGGAGCCCGCGGATGGGCCCCATCCGGACCCCGCCCGGTATTCCCGCATGAACCCGTAGCTCATCTCCACGTAGAACCGCGCGAAGATCGTGCGCACCACGGCGCCGGTGCCCAGGAGCCTGCGGTCCCGGAACTGGGAGGAGGCGCTGCCCGAGACGACCGCGTAGTCCAGCCGGGGCACAACCTGGAAGGAGAGGCCGAAGGGCCCCGCCATGCGCAGGGGCACCCCGAACCGCGCCACGGCGAAGTCCGGCGCCTGGAGGCTGAGGGCCTGGGAGCCCACCAGGAAGGAGGTCCCCCCCAGGTTCCAGAAGCGGTCCAGGGGCAGGTTCCGCCCGTAGCCCCACTCCAGGTCCAGGTCCAGGCCCAGGTTCGCGCTGGCGCGCTTGGACCCGAAGGTCGTGAGCCCGTGGGCGCGCATGTACCCCAGCCGGAAGGAGCTCCAGGGCAGCCGGTCCGGAAGGCATTCCCCCAGGCCGTAGCGGCCCCGGAGCAGCAGCCCCTCCCGGGGGAAGGTGTGGCGGTCGAAGTTGTCCCACTCGGTGGAGAGCTCCAGGGTCCGCTGGTGCCTGAGGAACCGGGCCCCCTCCCAGTCGCGGGAGGCCTCCCGCCAGGTGGTGGCCAGCCCCACCTTCCCCGTGCCCATGTTGCCGTAGCGCGCGTACCCGCCTACGCCCAGGTCCTGGGTGGAGAGGATGGCGCCGGCCGCGCCCTGGGGCAGTTCGGCGGAGGGATAGTCCGGGCCGCGCTCCAGGCGCTGGCGGAAGGTGGAGGCCCAGAACTCCACCGCGAAGCCCGGGAAGGACTGGAAGACCGGGCCCTGCAGGGCGAGGGAGCCCATCTGCTGGAGCCGGTTGCGCGCCCCCGAGAGCTCCCCCTCCACCCCGAATCCCCCAAAGTTCTCCGTGCGGTAGGTGAGGCCCGTGGAGGCGCCCAGGGTGGTTTCGTAGCCCAGGCTCAGGTCCACGGCCATGGCCTTGTGGTGCACGGGGGTCAGCTCCAGGTCGGCGTCCGGCGTGCCCTCCACGGGGCGGATCTGCGCCCGGAGCTCGGCCAGGTGGAGCCTGCGCCCGGCCAGGTCGAGATCGTTGCGAAGGCGCGTGGTGTGGACGATGTCGCCCCGGGCGTGGGCGAGGAGGCGCTGGAGGTACCGGGATTCGTAGTCCCCCCGCGCCCCGCGCACCCGCACGTCGCGGATGGCCGGTTCATGAACCGCGAGTACCAGCTCGCCGGTGGCGTCGTCGAAGCCCGAGCCGCGCACGTCCACCAGGGGCGTGCCCGCGGTGACGAGGCGGTGCACGAAGCCGCTGAGGAAGGTCCCGAAGACCTCCGGATTGAAGGGCTCCCCGAGGACGAACTCGGCCCGGGCCCGGTTCTCCAGGTCCTTCACCAGCCGCGGGCTGCCCTGGACCGACAGGGAGCGGATGCGGCCGAAGGGCGCCACGTCGATGCGCAGGACCCCCCCGTCCACCCGGGCCGTGGCGTCCCGGGCCCAGCCGTGGAGCAGCAGCTGCTGGAGGGCCAGCAGCACGTCCTGGCGGTGCACCGGCGTCCCGGGCGGCAGGATGCGGGCCAGCATGGCCGAGGCCGCCGGTTCCAGGGGATGGATGGTGCCCACCTCCACCCGGGACACCGGAACGAGGTCACCCTCCCCTTCGGGCCCCAGCATCTTCTCCTTCAGGAGGGGAAGGCACGCGTCGAAGGCGGTCCGCCCCGCCTGGATCATGGCGGGAAGCTCGCTCCCGTACTCCAGGAAGTCGGTGGTGCGCATCTCCGGCCTCACCAGAACGGTGGCCGCGGCGCGGCTCTCCCACTGCCTGCGCTCCACCACCAGGTCCAGGCTGCGCGCCGCCAGGGAGAAGAAGTTCGTCACGGACGCCTTCTGGAAGGGCGTGCTCACGTCCACCGCCAGCACCACGTCCGGATGGAAGATCCCCCGGGCCGTGAAGACGGGCAGGTTCTCCACCAGGGCCCCGTCCACGTAGGGCTGGCCGTCGATCACCACCGGCCGGAACGCCCCGGGCACCGCCATGGAGGCCCGCAGCACCTCCACCAGGTCGCCCCGGTCGAACACCTTGCCCCGCCCCGTCTCCAGGTTCGTGGCCACCACGCGCAGCGGGTGCTTCAGGCGGTCGTAGTCCCCCCCGGAGAAGTAGTCCGCGCGGGCCATGAGCCCTTCCAGGGTCCTGCGGATCTCCACCCCCTCCCGCAGCGCCAGGGCGAAGGAGGGCACCCCTCCCTCCAGGCGCAGCGACATGAGGGTGCCGTTCTCGGCCTCGTCCTCCTGCAGGGTCCGGCCCAGGGTGCGCCCCAGGGGATCCAGGAACGAGCGGTTGAAATCCACGCGGGTGAAGAGCTCCTCGATCTCCCGCCCCGAGAATCCCCCCGCCATCAGGGCGCCCATGAGGGACCCGGCGCTGGTGCCCGTGATGCTGTCCACGGGCAGGCCCACCTCCTCCATGCGCTCCACGACGCCGATGTGGGCCACGCCCCGGGCCCCGCCCCCGCTCAGCACCAGGGCCACCTTGGGGCGCCCGGGCAGCTCCACCCTCGGGGCGAAGGTGAAGACCATGTCGGGCGGAACCACCTTCACGCCGAAGGTCCCCTGGGCGAAGGCCAGGGCTGGCGCGAGCAGGGCGGCGGCGAGCCTCATCCCAGGGCGACGGCCTTGCGCTGGGCTTCCATGAGCGCGGCGCATCCCTTCAGCCCCAGGTCCAGGAGGGCCGTGGCCTCGGTCCTGCTGAAGCTGCGCCCCTCCCCGGTGGACTGGAATTCCACCACGGAGAGTTCGGAAGCCCCGCCCGTGGGGAGGGAGGCCACAAGGTTGCAGTCCACCGCGGCACGGTGGTCCTCCTCGTATTCAAGGTCCAGGATGAGCCCCTGGCGCAGGCCGGGGCACCCCTCCAGGATACCCACGCTCACCGCCGCCACCTGGTTGATGAGCGCCCTTTCCAGGCCGCGGGCCTTCAGGGCCAGGGCCAGGGCCACCCAGGCGCCGGTGATGGAGGCGCAGCGCGTCCCCCCGTCGGCGTTGACCACGTCGCAGTCCAGGGTGAGCTGCACCTCCCCCAGCGCCGCGAGGTCCACCGCCTGGCGCAGGCTCCTGCCGATGAGGCGCTGGATCTCCACGGTACGGCCCTGCTGGCGGCCCTTGGCGGCCTCCCGCGCGGAGCGGGTGTGGGTGGCCCGGGGGAGCATGCCGTACTCCGAGGTGATCCAGCCCTTGCCCCGGCCCCGCATCCACTCGGGCACCCGGTCCTCGAGGCTGGCGGAGCAGAGCACATGGGTGTTCCCCAGGCGGACGAGGCAGGAGCCTTCCGCGTGGAGCTGGACGCCCGTTTCCAGCGCCAGGGATCTTGATTCTTCTGACAATCTCATGGCTCTAGGCTCCCGGCTCGATCTTTTTCACCCGAAATTCGTGCCTGCCCCCTTCAAAGGGGGTTTCCAGGAACGTTTTGAGGTAGTATTCAGCTTGAAGCGGATCCGTCAGCCGCTGGCCGAAAGCGATGGCGTTTGCGTCATTGTGCATCCTGGCCAGCCTGGCGTGCTCGGGTGAAGTCACCAGGGCGCAACGGAGGCCCCTGTGGCGATTGGCCGAGATGCTGATGCCGATGCCGGACCCGCAGACGAGCACAAGGCGTTCCCACGTATCCATACCTTCCGCAGCCCGGTGCGCGAAATCCGGATAATCCACAGAGGCATGGCCATCGGTCCCAAAGTCCACCGCCTCGTGTCCCTGGGCCAAAGCCCACGCCTTCAGGCGCTCCTTGAGGTCATAACCTGCATGATCGCTAGCAAAGCCGATTTTCATGATGCATCTCCCATGATCGAGGGTAACTGAATGACCCGGCCCATCCTCCAGTATCGTCCACTGGACCGGGGATTTCTCCTGTGCATGCCCGGGGAGGGCGGCGCCCAGGACTGGCAGCGGACCCTGAGGACCCTGCCGGGCAACCTCCACGGCCGGGACCGGCTGACCCCCGCCCGGGCCCGGCTCTTCCTGCCCGATTCCAGCCTGGTGGAGACCCACACGGTGCCGCTGCGGTGGCAGCGGGCCCTGCCCTGGCTGGCCTCCATGGCCACCGATCCGGGGAAGGTGGGCGGGAGCATGGCCTTCTGGGCCTCCGCCCTGCGCCTCCTCCAGTCCATGGTCCTCCGGGGCGCCCTGCTGCCCCAGCTGGACACCCGGGGCAATCCCTGGCGCGCCACCTGGGGCATCAGCCTCACCAGCCCCGCCGACCGCCAAGCGCTTGATGAACTTCTCAAAGCCATGCCCCCCTCGGTCCTGGCCTTCCCCGAGGACGACGGGTGGATCTTCACCAAGGGCCTGGCCCTGGGCGCCCTGGAAACCGAGGAGGTGGACGACGACCTGGCCCAGCCCCCCGCGGCCCCCTTCGTGCTGAAGGCCTTCCTGGAGGACGGCGCGGATTTCCTGGTGCGCTTCGTGGCCGGCTCCCTGCGCCAGGGGGAGGATCCGAGGCTCGGCCTCATCCACCGGCTCCGGGGCCACAAGCGGGACCGGCTGCCCTGGGACGAGCGCCTCATGGTGGCCCTCAGCCACCCCATGAACGAATTCCCCACCATCGGCGTCACGGAACGCACCCTGGGCGAACAGCTGGAGCAGTGGAGCGAGGGCGCGCGGGTCCAGTGGATCCGGCCCAGCCTGAAGCTGGAGGCCCCGCCGGTGCCCACGGACGTGGACGCCATCCACGAGGCGGACCGCCTCTCCGAAGCCGGCTGGATCCTCCGGGTGGGCCTGGAGACCCAGGACGGCGACTACATCCCCGTGGCCCGCCTCTGGGAGCCCTCCGTGGAACCCGAGGTGCTGGAGGCCCGCAAGGTCCTCCTGCGGGGCCTGGCCCGGGCCGTGCCCTTCTTCCCGCCCCTGCAGGGGGCCCTCTCCGGCAAGCAGCCCGAGGACCTTCCCCTCCTGCCCACCGAGGCCTGGCAGTTCCTCACCCGGGGCGCCGGCCAGCTCAAGGAGGCCGGCTTCCTGGTGCACATCCCCGAGCAGCTGGCGGAGTTCGGCGGGGCCCGGCGCCTCCGGGCCAAGGTCAAGCTGGGGGCCCGGCACATCGAGGCCGCCTCCGACGAAGGCGCCGTGCAGGAAGGCCTGGACGGCTCCGTTTCCGCCGACTGGTCCCTCATGCTGGGCGACGACAACCTGGACCTCCAGGATTTCGCCCAGATGGCCAGCCTCAAGCACCCCCTGGTGGCCTGGAAGGGCAAGTGGGTGGCCCTGGACCCCGAGACCCTCAAGCAGATCACCCAGGTGATCCAGGCCAGCCGCGGCGCCGGCTTCGAGAGCATGAGCCGGGGCGAGGCCCTGGCCGCGGCCCTCACCGGAAGCGCCCACATCCCGGGCGTGTCCGAGGCCATCGAGGTGGAGGTGGCCGGCGATTTCGGCGCGGCCCTGGAGGACCTGAAGATCCTCCCCGACAAGCCCATAAGCCAGCCCGCGGCCTTCAAGGGGGCCCTGCGCCCCTACCAGCTCCGGGGCCTGGCCTGGCTGGAGGGCCTGTCCCGCCTGGGTCTGGGCGGCATCCTCGCCGACGACATGGGCCTGGGCAAGACCATCGAGGTCCTCGCCCTGCTCCTGCACCGCCAGCAGCAGGACCCCCACGTGGGCAACCCCACCCTCCTCATCTGCCCCACCTCCCTGCTGGGGAACTGGGAGCGGGAGATCGCCAAGTTCGCGCCCACCATCCCCTTCTTCGTGCACCACGGCAACAACCGCGACCGGCTTCCCAAGGTGTTCCGGCCCCACACCATCGTCCTGACCACCTACGGCGTGATCCGCCGGGAGGAGGAGGTCTTCGGCGCCAGGGCCTGGGGCATGGTGGTGGTGGACGAGGCCCAGGCCATCAAGAACGCCGGCAGCTTCCAGGCCAAGGCCGTGCGCAAGCTGCGCGCCCCCTTCAAGCTCGCCCTCACCGGCACGCCCATCGAGAACCGGCTCCTGGAGCTCTGGTCCATCCTGGCCTTCGCCCTTCCCGGCTACCTGGGCAGCGAATCCCGGTTCAAGGACCAGTTCGCCTCGCCCATCGAGAAGTACCGCGACACCGACGCCGCCAACGAGCTGCGCCAGCGGGTGGGCCCCTTCATCCTGCGCCGGCTCAAGACCGACCGCTCCATCATCCAGGACCTGCCCGACAAGAACGAGATGAAGGTCTACACCCAGCTCACCCGGGAGCAGGCCGCCCTCTACCAGGCCCGGGTGGACCAGATGGAGAAGGACCTGGAGGCCGCGAGCTCCATCGAGCGCCGGGGCCGCATCCTGGCCCTGCTCACCCACCTCAAGCAGATCTGCAACCACCCCTCCCAGTTCCTCAAGCAGACTGGACCCTACAAGGGGCGCAGCGGGAAGCTGGAACGGCTCACCGACATGCTCGAGGAGGTGCTGGAGAGCGGGGAGAAGGCCCTGGTCTTCACCCAGTTCAAGGAGATGGGCGACCGGCTCCAGGTGCACCTCCTGGATGTGCTGGGCTTCGAGCCCCCCTTCCTCCACGGCGGATCCAGCCGCGAGCAGCGCGACGAGATGGTGCGCAGCTTCCAGGAGGACGAGGACGGCGCGAAGGTGATGCTCCTGAGCCTCAAGGCCGGCGGCGTGGGCCTCAACCTCACCGCGGCCACCCACGTCTTCCACTTCGACCGCTGGTGGAACCCCGCCGTGGAGGACCAGGCCACGGACCGCACCTACCGCATCGGCCAGACCCGCAACGTGCAGGTGCACAAGTTCATCACCATGGGCACCCTGGAGGAGAAGATCGACGGCATGCTGGAATCCAAGCGGGACCTCGCGGACCGCGTGGTGGGCACGGGCGAAGGCTGGCTCACGGAGCTGGACGACGACGCCCTGCGGCGCCTGGTGGTGCTCGAGCCCGACGCCGACATCATGGGCGAGGAGGAGGCCAACGGCAACGGCCACGGCCACGGCAATGGCCATGGCCATGGCGGCGCCGTTCCGGCCCCGCCCGTCCCGGAGCCCCCCGAGGAGGATGACGTGAACGACGTCCTCCCGGCCCGCACCCGCGCCCTGGCCAAGCGCAAGCCCCGGCCCGCGCTCCGGAAGGGGGTGCTCTCATGAGCCAGATGAGCGAACGTTTCGGCACCACCTGGTGGGGCCGCCTCTGGATCACCGCCCTGGAACAGCTGGGCGACGACTTCGAGAACCGGCTCCCCCGCGGCAAGAAGTACGCGGAAGAGGGCGCCGTGAGCCACTTCACCGTCACCCCCGGCGAGATCCAGGCCAAGGTGCACGGCCGGAAGACCTACAACGTCACCCTGGGCCTGCCCGCGCTCTCCTCCTCCCAGTGGGAGAAGGCCCTGGAGCGCATCCACGCCGAGAGCCGCTTCGTGGCGTCCCTCCTGGCCGGCGAAATGCCCCAGGGCCTGGACGAGACCTTCCGGGAATCCGGCGCCAGCCTCTACCCGAGGGTGCCCAAGGAGCTGCAGACCCACTGCGACTGCCCCGACTGGGCCAATCCCTGCAAGCACGTGGCGGCGGTGTGCTACATCATGGCCGAGGCCCTGGACCGGGATCCCTGGCTCCTCTTCGATCTGCGGGGCCGCACCCGCGAGGACGTGCTCCAGGCCCTCCAGGCCCGCATGGACGCCCCCGCCGCCGAGTCCGCTCCCCGCAAGCGGGGCCGGCCGAAGAAGGCGGTGTCCGTGGTGGACCTGCTGCCCCGGCGCAACGAGATGGCCGAACCCTGGCTGCGCATGTCCGAGGAGGCCTTCGACACCCCGCCGGTGCCCATTCCGGAAGTGGCGCTGCCCCGGGCCATCCCCGCGGACCCCTCCGTCTTCATCCAGCTGGGCCCGCTGCCCCACGCCCGCATCGAGGCCAGCCTCTGCCTCGCGGCCCTCATGCACCGCACCGCCCAGGTGGTGCAGGTCCAGATCGAGGAGGGGGTGGGCAACATGGAGGAATCCGAGACCCCGTACGATCCCGCCGGCGAGCCCCCCGTCGAGGCCCCGGCCTCCCCCTTCGAATCCGCCATGCCCGCCCAGCCCAGCGCGAAGCCCTGGCGCCACAGCAAGAAACGCCGCTGGGGCAAAGGCTGAACCCCAAGGAGCCCCCATGAAGACCATCGCCACCCCCAACGCCCCCAGCGCCATCGGCCCCTACTCCCAGGCCCAGGTCTCCGGCAACCTCCTGTTCACCGCCGGCCAGATCCCCCTGGTGCCCGGCACCATGGAGATGGTCACCGGCTCCGTGGAGGACCAGACCGTCCAGGTGGTGGCCAACCTCACCGCCGTGCTCCAGGCCGCGGGCACGGACTGGTCCCGGGTGCTCAAGACCACCGTCTTCCTCACGGACCTGGCCGAATTCGGCGCCTTCAACGCCGTGTACGAGAAGCTGCTGGGAGGCGCCAAGCCCGCCCGCAGCACCGTCCAGGTGGCGGCCCTCCCCCGGGGCGCCAAGGTGGAGATCGAGCTGGTGGCGGAGATCCGCGCCGATGCGTGACAAGAGGGTCTACGACAGCATCCTCGACGTCATCGGCAACACCCCCCTGGTGCGCCTGCGCCGGATCACCGCCGGCATCCCCTTCCCCGTGTGGGTCAAGCTCGAGTACCTGAACCCCATGGGCAGCAGCAAGGACCGCATCGCCAAGTACCTGGTGGAGCAGGCCGAGAAGGACGGCCGCCTCCACCCCGGCGACGTGATCCTGGAGAACTCCTCGGGCAACACCGCCATGGGCCTCGCCCTCGCCGCCATCCAGAAGGGCTACACCCTCAAGGCCGTGGTGCGGGACCGCACCAGCAAGGAGAAGCTGGACCAGCTCACGGCCCTGGGCGTGGACCTGGTGAAGGTCGACACCAGCCTCCCCCCGGACCACCCCGACAGCTACAACCTCATCACCCCGCGCCTCGCCCGGGAGACCCCCGACTGCTACTTCCCCGACCAGCACAACAACCGCGAGAACAACGAGGCCCACTACCGGGGCACCGGCCCCGAGGTGTGGGAGCAGATGGACGGGAAGATCGATGTCTTCGTGGCCGGCATGGGCACCGGCGGCACCATCGGCGGCGTGGGCCGCTACCTGAAGGAGCGCAACCCCGCCGTGAAGATCGTGGCCGTGGACGTGGTGGGTTCGGTCTTCACCCCCTACTTCCGCACCGGCGACCCCGGCAAGGCCGCCCCCTACCTCCTGGAGGGCCTGGGCGACGAGTTCCTCATCGGCTGCGCCGATTTCTCCGTCATCGACGAAATGGTCCAGGTGACGGACAAGGAAGCCTTCCTGGCCGCTCGCGAGCTGGCCCGCACCGAAGGCCTCCTGGTGGGCGGCTCCAGCGGCGCCGTCATCCACGCCCTGAAGAAGATCGCCCCCACCCTCCCCCCCGACGCCCGGGTGGCGATCCTGTTCCCCGACAGCGCGTCCCGGTACCTGAGCACGATCTTCAACGACGACTGGATGCGGGAAAAGGGAATGCTGGATTAGGGATCGGCAAGGTGCGCCTCCCGGAATGGGTCCAAGGGAAAGCAGTCGACCTCGTCCACCCGCATCCGGGGTGGCAGGGCCACCAGATTGCAGACCAGGGACGTGACCTCCCCCAAGGGAAGGCGGGACCGGTCACCCGGTCCGGCCTCGCCTTCGGCCTGGAAGGACCCCAGGTTCACGTAGGTGATGGTGCCCTGCCTCCGGGCGATCTCCTTGGCCACGTGGCGGCACATTTCCCGCAGGGAACCTTTGAAGAATCCGTATAGGCCATGACGCCCCGTCAGCGTTCGTGGATCCGCGGCCACGGATCCCATAAGGATGATCCGGCCCCCCTCCTCCCCGAAGGCCTCGGCGGCGCTCCTTACCAGGCGAAGCGTGTTTCCAAGGAAGGTGAGGCAGCTTTCCAGGTCCGTTTCTGGAGCGATGAGCAGCGAGCCCGGGCCGTAATACGAAGCACAGTGCACCACGGCAGCCAGCGGCTTAAGCCGGCAGACCAGGCCCTTGAGAACGGGGGTAGGCAGCGCTTTCGAAAAATCGAGCCCCTCGATGGAGGCGCTGTCCAGCCCAGGGAAGACCGCGTGGACCCGGGCCGGATCCCGTCCGCTCAAAATGGGGTGATAGGACGGATCCTGGATCAGCCTTTCAGCCACCGCCCGGCCCAGAGTGCGATTTGCCCCGGTCACCAGGACCCTGGTCATGGCGAAACCCGGGGGGCTCCCTGTAAGGAAAATGGAGCAGAGCGCTTTTGGATCATGGGAGGGCGTCCTTTCCCGGGGAAGGCTCGACTGGGGGTTGGATGCAACTGACGCTTGTTGGTCTGAGTTGTTCAGGAGAGGCAGCAATGGACCGGCCACCGTCCCCGGTGGCCTGGTAGTGGGCAATGCAGGGGATAGGTTTCCATGCGGAATCGCCACATCCCTACTTCGCTTTGCATTCTTCTTTTCCCAGCGCCCCAGACTCGACGCAGTGCGTCTCGTCCTCTGCGCCCCAGCGGTTGATTCTTTTCTGGGTTCCCTCGGCGCGATTGTAACCATCGCGCCGCGAATGCCAGGAAAAGATCAAACGCTGGGGCGCAGAGGACGAGACGCACTGCGTCGAGTCTGGGGCGCTGGGAAAAGCAAAACTGAATGCTGCCCGAAGGGTTCCTAGGCATTCCGCCGAGCAAGGCAATGTGCGGTAGGTGAACGCGCGGATGCGGCGGGCGGCCGATAATTTGAGATTTTTTACCAGAGGAAACCCCTTCCTCCCCTTCCGGCATTCAAGGTTGGCCGAGACAGGGCGCGGTGCCAAACGTGCCCCCGTCCTGGCTACGCCCCCTTTTGGAAAGGAGATGCCATGAAGATGTGTCCCTACCTCCTCCCCCACCTGGACGACACGTCCCTCGAGGCGGTCACCGGCGGCATGTTCCCCCGGGTAGCGCGGATGGTGTTCACCCATACCGAGAAGCTGAACCCTGGCGCCGGCGCAGACGCCTATCTCATGCCGGGCGGCATCCGCGACCACGAGCGAGCCTGTGCCCAGGCCCGGTTCGACGCGCTCGTCAAACAGAACCCCGGCCTATTCGCACCACCCGACCCGAACTACAGCGTGAATCTCCTGCAACAACGACTGGCCAACGGCTATGGCAAGCCGCACCTCGTGCGGGGTGGAAATCCCTAGCGGGTTGGAATGCACCAGGTCCCGACCGTGCGAAGGTTCCTTTCGATCGCTGCCTGCTGTCTCCTGGTCCTTCCCACGGCCTGCGGCCCCGGGCCCGGAATCGTCGCTGGTCACGTCCTGGACCCCGATGGAAAGCCTGAGGCGGAGGCCACCGTGGCGGTCATCCCGATCGATCCCCTCAAACCATGGGGGGAAATCGAGAAGGTGATCTGGCGAAGGACGGATCGGCGGGGCCGGTTTCGCATCAAGGTGCGGCCCGGCTCGCACGCCGTCGCGGTGAGCCATCCCTGGTGCACCGGACCCGAGGTGTGCCGGGTTTCCGTGGATGCCGGATCCACCTGCGCCCTGCCCTTTCCCCTCCGGCTCCGGCGCGGCGAAGCCTGGGTGCAGGGGGAGATCCGGGACGGGGAAGGGCGGCCCGTTCACGGCCTCCTCGGCCTCCTGCCGCCCCTCCAGGATCCGCGTTTGAACGCCACCTCGGTGCGCCTGGCCCCCATCCTTTCCGGGCGCTACCGCATCGCGGTGCCCCCCGGGACCTACTTCTTCTTTCCCTGGGCCAAGGGATGGTTCCTCCCGGGCCGCTGGGTGGACGTCGGGCCCGGAACCCGGATCCAGGACGCCGTCCTCCTGCCGGAACCCGTGAAGGCCGGGCGGGCGACCTTGCGGTGGCTCCGGGCCCGGGCGGTGAACCTGGACCCCGCGGAACCCGGCAGCCTGGAGCCGCTGGCGGGGGCGCTCCGCCCCGGCACCGTGCTGGCCCTGGGGGAAATGACCCATGGATCCGATGAGTTCCGGCAGCTCCTCCACCGGGTGGTCCAACAATGGGCGGCCCGGGGCGAAACCGGGGCCATTGCCCTGGAGATGCCCATCGCCAATGGGTTCCCGGTGGACGCCTACGTCCAGGGCCGGGGTCCGGAGCCCCGGGAGGCGCTTCCCCTGGCCTACCGCACCGGGGAGATCCGGGAATTCCTCCGGTGGCTGCGGCGCTTCAACGAAGGCCGGGGGCCCCGCTCCCGCTTCCGGATCCACGGCATCGACATGGCGGATCCGGGTTCCGCCTACCGCCACGCCGCCGCCTTCTACCGGCGGCACGACCCCGACGCGGCAGCGATCCTCCACAAGGACCTGGCGGACCTGGGCGGAGCCGGGGAGCTCACCTTCCCCGGGGATGCGGCCCGGGCCCGGCGCTGGCGGGCCGCGCTGGAACGCCTCCGCCGGCGCCTGGACGCGCCGGGATCACCCCCGGCCGCGAACCCCCGGACCCTCGCGGACCAGCATCGGGTGCTGGTGGCCCTGGAGCAGTTCATCCCCCTGGCCCTGGACCGGACCCAGGGGTCCCGGGCCCGGGAACAGGCCATGGCCGAAAATGTCCGCTGGGTCCTGGGGGAGGATGGCCCGGGCGGGCGGGTGCTTCTTTTCGCCCACGGCGGCCATGTGGCCCGGACCCTCCGGGATCCCATGGGCTGGCCCACCCTGGGCTGGCACCTGGGCAAGGAGCTTGGCGAGGCTTACATTCCGGTGGGCCTGACCTTCCACCGGGGAGGGTTCCTGGCCCTGGAAAGCTCCCGGGCCCATCCCGCCTGGCTTCCCTTCGAGGTGGGGCCCGAGGCGCGCGCGACCCTGAACGAAGCGCTCGCGAGCCTCCACCGCCCCTGCCTCCTCCTGGACCTCCGGACCGCGCCGGCCGATCCCTGGCTGCGGTCCCCCCAGGGCCTGCGCTCCATCCCCCTGGACTTCGACCCCGCCGCGCCGGAGCTCTACCTCCTGCCGGCCTTCGCAAAGGAGGAATGGGATGCCCTCCTCCAGTTGGAGCGCATCACCCCGTCCACTCCCTGGCCCTGAGGTCGGCTCAGCCCTCCTCGTGCCGGTTCTCCCGGTGTTTGCCCCGGGAGGGGGGCCTCGTGATCAGCTTCTGGCTCTCCGGCGGGGAGGGCAGGTCCGGCAGGGACAGGGGCGCCAGGAGGTTGTCCCCCACCACCTTCCAGGCCCGGGCCTGCTTGGGGAGGCGCTCGGGCTGCATCACTTCCCAGCCCTGGGCGTAGGACACGAAGGAGGGCATCACCAGGGCGAAGCCCGTGTAGAGGAAAGCGGGGTAGCGCAGCCATTCCTCCTGGTGGTCGGGGCCGGCCATGGGCACGGCGAACAGGGGGTGCAGGCCCCCGTTGATCCAGAAGCCCGTGGGCGGATCGTGGCGGGGGTACACGAAGATCCGCCGGCGGTGCATGAGGGTGTTCATGCCCACCCGGTAGGTGTCCATGGGCTGGATGCCGGTGCCTTCCAGGGAGGGACCCCAGCTGCGCTCGGGGTGGCCCACCACCTGGATCACCTCCCGGCCGTGGACGCCCAGCTTGCGGAAGAGGAGGCGCAGCTCCTCGGCCTCGTCCTCCTCCAGGTGGCCCTGGTTGGGCTTGATATCGCCCAGGATGGCCACCCGCTTGGGCTTGAACTCCTCCAGGAGGCCCAGGAGGCGCTCCCAGATCTCGTGCTGCTGGCCATTGGGCAAGGCATCGGGGCGCTTCCTCCGCCCGGCGCCCAGGCCCAGGAACAGGTCGGCGATGACCAGGGTCTCCTGGCGGGGCATCAGGATGGCGCGGCGGCTGTCGAGAATCACATCTTCGGAGAACTTGATCTGCATGGGGCGTTCAATCCAATCCCCCCCATTGGAACATGACCGGCCCTCCTTTAGAGTGGTCAAGGAGGCATTCGCATGGCGGGAACCTGGGTCATGGCTGCGGGATCCCTGGCCGCGGGGCTCTGCGGCGGCATCCTTTCGGGCCTTTTCGGCATCGGCGGGGGCATCATCCTCATCCCCATGCTGGGGCTCCTGCTGGGCCTGTCCCAGCACCAGGCGCAGGGGGTGACCCTGGCGGCCATGCTCCTGCCCAACGGCCTTCCCGCGGTGCTCCACTTCCGGAAGCAGGGCATCCGCATCCACTGGCCCCTGGTGGTCTTCCTCACCGCCGCCTTCCTTCCCGGCGTGTGGGCCGGGGCCCGGCTCGCCTCCCACATCCCCGACGGGCCCCTGCGCACGGTGTTCGGGGTCTTCCTGGCCATCCTGGCCCTGCGCACCTGGTTCCAGAAGCCGGCGGCGGCGGGCCGGGAGACCCGGGTGCCCTCGGCCCGGGAGATGCTCCTGCCCGGCCTGGGCATCGGCCTCGCCGCGGGCACCCTTTCGGGGCTCCTGGGCATCGGCGGCGGCATCGTCATCATCCCCTTCCTGGTGTGGAGCCTGGACCTCTCCCAGCACGAGGCCCAGGCGGCGTGCCTGGCCTTCATGCTCGCCCCCATCGGCCTGCCCGGCGTCCTGGTCTACGCCCGGCACCAGGGCGGCCTGCCCTGGCTCATCATGGGCGGGGTGGCCGTGGGCTTCCTGTGCGGCGCCTACGGCGGGGCCCGCATCGCCACTCGCCTGAACGCCCCCAGGCTCCGCCGGGCCTTCGCCATCCTCATGGCCTGCGTGGCCGTGCTGATGCTATTTTAAGACCGGAGGTCCGCGCGTGTCCCTTGAGTCCCCAGCCCCCCTTTACACGGGCGACCGCCTGAGGGATCTCATCCTCTGCTACGCCGGTCCCTGGGCCTTCCTCCCCTACCTGCGCCGCCGGGACGACGAGGAGCTGCTGTGGCATTCCCGCCAGGGCGTGCTGCTGGCCTTCACCGAGGTGAGCCTGGCCCTGGCCCTGGCCATCATGGGGCTCTTCCCCCTCCTGGGCTGGGTGTTCCTGAGGTTCTTCCTGCCCGTGTGGCTCATGTGGTGCCTGGCCATGTCCGTCACCTCCGTGCTGCAGGCCTGCAAGGGCAAGCGCCACAAGATCCCCGTCCTGCACCAGTTCATGGACTACCTGTGATGGCACCGCGGGTCGTCGGCATCGGCGAGCTGCTGTGGGACATCTACCCCGGAGGCCGCCGCCTGGGCGGGGCCCCCGCCAACTTCGCCTACCACGCCTCCCGCCTGGGCTGCGCCGGCGCCGTGGTGAGCCGCGTGGGGGACGACCCCCTGGGCCGGGAGGCCCTGCGGCGCCTTTCCGACCTGGGCGTGGAATCCGGAGCCGTGCAGGTGGACCCCCGCCTCCCCACGGGCACCGTGACCGTCACCCTGGACCCCCACGGCCACCCCACCTACGCCATCCACCCGGACGTGGCCTGGGACGCCCTGGAATGGACCCCCGCCCTGGCCGAAGCGGCCGCCGGGGCCTCCGCCATCTGCTTCGGCACCCTGGCCTCCCGGGGCCCCCGCACCCTGGAAACCGTGCGCCGCTTCCTGGAGGCCGCCCCCCCCGGCTGCCTTCGCATCTTCGACGTGAACCTCCGCCAGGACTACCACACCCCCGAGCGGGTCCGCGCCTTCCTGAAATGCTGCGACGTGCTCAAACTCAACGAGGACGAACTGCCCCAGGTGGCCGACATGTGCGGCGCCGGCGGGGACCCCCTGGAGGAGCTCCGCCGCCGCTACGGCCTCAAGCTGGTGGCCCTCACCCTGGGCTCCCGGGGCAGCGTGCTCCAGACCGCCGAGGGCCGCCTGGAGGAACCGGGCGCCCCCGTCGAGGTGGTGGACACCGTGGGCGCCGGCGACGCGTTCACCGCCGCCCTGGTCTCGGGCCTGGTCCAGGGCCAGGACCTCCCCACCGCGCACCGTCGCGCCGCCCGGCTATCGGCCTACGTGTGCACCCAGGAGGGGGCGATGCCGGAAACGCGCGATTACTAGGGGCCGCCGGCAAACCGGAGACGGCGCTTGACCGGGATGAAGGGGTCCATACCGGGTGGATCCATCCCCTTTCATCCCTTGCATCGGCGTTCATCCCCGTTTCAGCAGGGCCGGCGATGGAATGGGTAGGCGCAGCCACGAACCGGGTCCCCCTACCCATCCCGGCCATGGCCCTGCTGGAACGGGGATGAACGCCGATGCAGGGGATGAAAGGGGATGAGGTCTGCCTTGGGGTTGGCTAGCAGACCTTCCCGTCCCTCAGGAGATCGGAGGGCCGCAGGGCCTCCTCCAGCCGGGGCCAGTGGATCATCTTCCCCCCACCCAGGAGCCTCACCTTCTTCAGGTCCTCGTCCTTGCCCCAGGCCAGCTGGGGGTAGGTGGAAACGGGCACGGCAACCGTGCGGCCGTCTTCGGTTTCAAGCAGGATGCGTCCCGATTCCACCCATACCCGGCGAGCCTTGGTATCCAGGGCGTTCACGGTGTTCATGATATCCATGAATTTCACCTCTTCCACATCCATCCTAGCTCGTCCGGCACGCCGGTTTGCCATGGATATGTGCAAAAACCAATAAAACTCGTTTAATTCCAAAAGTTAAACGAATTTTCCCGCATTCCGGATGAGCATCGCATCCCCGTAGCTGAAGAAGCGGTAGCGCTCCCGGATGGCCTCCCGGTAGGCCTCCTGGGCGAAGTCGACCCCCAGCAGCGCGGAAACCAGCACGAACAGGGTGCTTTCGGGCAGGTGGAAGTTCGTGAGCAGCTGGTCCGCGGTGCGCAGCCGGTACCCGGGCTGGATGAAGATGCGGGTGGACCCGGCGCGCCGGAGGCTCGCGCCGTCCCAGGCGGCCTCCAGGGTGCGCAGGCTGGTGGTGCCCACCGCCAGCAGGGGCCGGGAGCGTTCCCGCAGCACCGGTTCCAGCAGGGCCGCGGTGGCTTCGGGGATCTCGTAGCGCTCCTCGTGCATGACGTGGTCGCCCAGGTCCTCGGCGGTCATGGGGCGGAAGGTGCCCAGGCCCACGTGGAGCCGCACGGGGCTCCACAGGCAGCCCCGGGCGCCCAGGGCGCCGATGAGCCCGTCGGTGAAGTGCAGGCCCGCGGTGGGCGCGGCCACGGCCTCCCCTTCCCGGGCGTGGAAGACCGTCTGGTAGCGGCCCTCGTCCTCGGCGTCCGCGGGGTGGGTGATGTAGGGCGGCAGGGGCAGGCGCCCGATGGCGTCCACCGCGTCCCAGTCCAGTTCGGCCCCCTGGGGCCCCAGGACCCGCACCCGGCGCAGGCCTTCGTCCAGGGCCTCCTCCACGCGCACCTCCGCCAGCACGTTTCCCGCCGCGTCCACCACCTGGGCGGCCTTGCCGGGCTTCAGGCGCGCCCCGGGGCGCACCAGGGCCTCGAAGCAGCCCCCCGGAAGGGCCCGCAGCAGCAGGGCCTCCCCCTCGCCGCCCCCGGCGCGCCGCAGGGGCAGCCGGGCATGGCGCACCTTCACATCGTTGGGGATGCAGAGGGTTCCCTCCGGCACCAGACCGGGCAGATCCCGGATGGAGCGGTGCTGGAGGGTCCGGGTCACCGGATCCGCCACCAGGAGCCGCGCCCCGTCCCGGTCCGCCGCCGGGTGCTGGGCGATGAGCTCCGGGGGAAGGTCGAAGTGGAAGTCCGCGCGCTTCATGCGTGGAATTGCAGGGTGTAGAGCCGCTCGTACTCCCCATGGCGGGCCAGCAGTTCCTCGTGGGTGCCCATTTCGGCGATCTCCCCCTGGCGCAGGACGCAGATGCGGGTGGCCCGCTGGATGGTGGAGAGGCGGTGGGCGATGACGAGGGTGGTGCGGTCGCGCATGAGCACTTCCAGGGCGTCCTGCACCGCCCGTTCGCTTTCCGTGTCCAGGGCGCTGGTGGCCTCGTCCAGGATGAGGATGGGGGGATCCTGGAGCAGGGCCCGGGCGATGGCCAGGCGCTGGCGCTGGCCCCCCGACAGGGTCGAGCCCGTCTCGGCCAGGGGGGTGTCGTAGCCCCTGGGCAGGGACGTGATGAATTCGTGGGCGTGGGCCTTCTTCGCGGCCTCCACCACCGCCTCCCGGGAGGCCTCCCGGCCGTAGGCGATGTTGTCGTGCACGGAATCCATGAACAGCAGGGTCTCCTGGGTGACGATGCCGATGCGCTGGCGCAGCTCCCGCGGATCGAAGTCCCGGAGGTCCGTGCCGTCCAGGGTCACCCGTCCCCCGGTGGGGTCGAAGAAGCGGGGCACCAGGTTGACCACGGTGGTCTTGCCGCCGCCGGAGCCCCCCACCAGGGCCACGGTCTCGCCCCGGGCCACCTGGAGGTTGATGCCCTTGAGCACTTCGTTGCGGCCCTTCCGGCCCTCGTACGTGAAGCGCACGTCCTCGAAGGCCAGGCGCTCGGGCAGCGCCGGAACCGGCCGGGGGTCGGCCGGGGCGGCCATTTCCGTTTCCCGGTCCAGCACGCTGTACACCCGGTCCAGGCTGGCCTGGGCCACCTGGATATCGCTGTTGAGCTTGGTTAGGCGCCGGATGGGATCGTAGAAGCTGTAAAGGGCCAGCACGTAGGTAAGGAAGCCGGGGCCGCTCATCTGCCCCGACCGCACCTGGCCGGTGGCGTACAGGAAGAGGACGGCCAGGAGCAGGCCCCCCACCAGTTCCATGATGGGGTGGGAGATGGCCGACACCCGGGCGGACTTCATGCCCAGCCGGAACAGCTCGTTGTTCAGGTCGTGGAACCGGGCCTCCTCGAAGGGCTCCCGGGCGAAGCCCAGCACCACCCGGATATTGCTGAAGACCTCCTTGAGCCGCTGGAGCACGTGGCTGGAGGCCTCCATGTTCCGGTGGTTGATCTTGCGGATCTTCTGGCTGAGCTTCTTGATGGGCAGGACCACCAGGGGCCCGGCGATGAAGATGGTGAGGCTGAGCCGCCAGTTGAGGTACATCACCGTCCCCAGCATCACCAGGGCCTGGGTGATCTCCCGGGTGGCGTCCGCCAGCTGGTTGGACGCGATGCCCTGCACCGCCCCCACGTCGCTGATGCAGCGCTGGAGCAGCTCGCCCACCGGGTGCCGCTGGAAGTAGGCCGGCTCCTGCCTCAGGAGCTTGGCGAAGAGCCGCTCCCGCAGGGAAATGGTGGCCCGGATGCCCGAACGCACCATGAGCAGGGTGCCGCTGTACGTGAAAATGCCCTTGAGAATGAAGACGAGCACCAGGAGGGCCGGCAGAAGCCAGGTCTTCTCCTGGAAGGTGGCGGGGCCCGGCAGGTGGGCCAGGGCCCAGGCCTTGAGGTCCGCCAGCACCTGGATGCGGGGCCCCCCCGCGGAGGCCTCTTCCTTGACGCCCATGAGCATGGAGAAGATCAGGTTGGTGATCCCGATCATGGCCCCCTGGCAGGAACCCGCCAGGGTCAGCAGCAGGGAACCCCCCACCATCAGGGGCAGGAAACGCTTCAGATGTTCGCGGTAGAACCGGGTGAAATTCTGCATCCATCCACTCTACCAGCCCTACTCCACCGTCACCTGCACGCTGCTCTTGGCGTCGTCCACGGACAGGAGCACGCTCCCTTTGGGCAGGATGGCGGCCTGGTCCGTGATGCTTTCCAGATCGAACCCCTTGGACCGGGCCTGGCGGATCTGGGCGTCGGTGAGGTAGTTCCCCACGGCCCGGGCCAGGCTCAGGGCCAGCCGGATGGTGACCGTGTCGGGCTTGCCGGCCTCCCGGATGCGGATGACCAGGAAGCGCGCCTGCCGGTCCGGGCGGGCCACGGCCTTCAGGCCCATGCCGGAGAGGGCCGAGGCGCAGGCGTCGGCGTAGCCCGGCACCTGGAGGCCCTTGCGCAGGCCCTCGGCCGCGCGGGGGTCGCACACCTTGGCCAGCTGCAAGGCGGCGGCCACCTGCACGTCCAGGGACGGATCCCTCAGGGCTTCCAGGAGGCCCGCCGTGGCCCGGGAGTCCTGTCCCTGGCGGATGCCCCAGCACCGCACCCGGTTCATGCGGGCCTCCTTGCCCAGGAGCCGCTGGTCGGGGTGGGATTGCAGGAAGGCGGTGTAGGCCTCGGCGGCCTCGTCCCACCGCTGGTCGGATTCCAGGGATGCGGCCAGCCAGAACCGCGCCTCGGGCGCCCGGGGGGAACCCCCGTACACCGCCAGGAACTTCCGGTACGCCGCCGCGGCCTCGAACCACCGCTGGGCGTACCTCAGGTTCTTGGCTTCGCGCAGGAGCGCGTCGGCCGGGGCCTCCCGCACCGCCACCTCCACCACGATGGGTTCGGGGGCGGGCGCGGCCAGCAGGGCCCAGGTGAAGACCGGCGGAATCAAATCGACCCTCCCTTGAGCAGCCGGCTCAGCCGCTGGGCTTCATCCTCCAGGTTGTGGGCATCCGCCCACTGCCTCAACTCCTGGGCCCGCTGCGGGTCCATGCAGGGGTCCTCCAGGGAGAGCTCCCGGAGCCAGGCGTGCAGATCCTCCCGCACCGCCTCGGCCTCGGGGGCCGGGGCCAGCTGGGTGGAAAGGCCGTGGCTGGACTGCAGCAGGGCCAGGGCGATCTCACGTTCGGCGGCCCGGTCCTCGGTGTTCTTCCGTTCGCAGGTCTGGGGATTCTTCGTGAAGTCCTGGATCAGGGTGGAGGACTGCTGGAAGAAGGCGGCCCAGAGCCGGTCCTGGGCCCGCTTCTGGGCGAGGTTCTGGATGCGGGCCTGGTCCTTGGCCACCAGGGCCCGTTCCCGGGCGTTCACGGTGTGGTACGCCAGGGGCAGGGCCACCAGCACGGCCGCCGCCGCGGTCATGAGCCAGGGGAAGCGCCGGAGGAGGGGCACGGGGGCGGGCGGATTCCCGGCGGCGGGGTCCACGACGCCCTCCGCCAGGAGGGCCAGGTGGATTTCCAGGAGGCTGGCCAGACGGGCCTGGGTTTCCGGGTCGTCGGGCCAGAGCTCGGGCCGTTCGAGGATCTCGAAGGCCTTCTCTTCGCTCAGGAACTCAGGTTCGGGATTCATGGGTCACATCCAGGTTCTTTCTCAATTTGGCAAGGCTTTGGAACAGGGTCGCCTTCACGGTGCCCTCGGCGCAGCCCAGGTCGTCCGCGATGCGTTTCACGGGGTGCTCGTGGACGTAGTAGGCCACGACCATGGAGCGCTGGCGCGGAGTCAGGCCCTCCAGGGCCTGGCGCAGGCTCCGGATCCGCCGGCTCTGGTCCACCGTGTCCCAGGGGGCGGGCTGGTGGGGGTCTGGAGCATCAAAGGTCTCGGGCGGGGGTAGCTCCCGACCCCGTTTACGGAGATGGTCCGTCGCCGCATTAGCCGCCAGGGTGAAAATCCACGCAGCGACCGGGCGACCTTCCTCGAATCGTTGACAATGCTGGAGACATTTCAGGAAAACATCCTGGGTGAGCTCCTGCACGACCCCCGTCTCCCCCGCCAGCCGGCGGTACAGGAAGGCGAAGACCGGCTTCTCGAAGCGGGCCATGAGATGGGCCAGGGCCTCCTCCTCGCCGGCCTTGAGGCGCATCATCCAGTATTCCGGAGCGCGCTCCTCCAGGACCGCCTCGGTCATGGCCGGTGCACGAGGCCGGAGAGGCCGGGCTGGGAAAGGCGGGCCAGGGCCTGGTTGATCTGCTCACCGGTCAGCTGGCAGCGCAGGCCGATGCGCTTGCGCTCCTGGAGGATCTCCGGGGCCTGGCCCGCCTGCCCGCCCTGCAGGGTGGAGGCGACGGCCACGAAGCGCTGGACCCAGGGGGCCACCTGCACCACGCCCTCGGGGGACCCCGTGATGGACAATTCGAAGCGGTGGAGGCCGTTCCTGCCCACGTCGCCCGGGGTCACGCTCCAGGCCAGGGCATCGATGCCCTGGGGAAGGTTCCGGGCCAGCTCCGGCGGAACGCTGCCCGAGAGACCCTCCAGCATGGGCCGGGTCTGGATGAATCCCTGGAAGGGGGCCCGGGCATTGATCCATTCCGTGGCGCCCAGAACCGGGTGGCGGGGCGGGAAGGTGCCGGAGTCCAGGCGGGCCAGGGAGCGCAGGTCCCCCAGCCAGATGCGTCCGCCCGGATCCGCCACGGCGCGGATATGGAACTGGTTCACGTCCAGGATGACGTAGACGGGCAGCTCCTTCTTCCGCACCGGCAGGGAGCCTTCGGCGGGGAAGGCCTCGGTGATGGCCATCTGGACGGCCCGCTGGTCCTTGAACCCGCCCAGCTGGATGAGGAAGTCCGGCGGGGTCCTGCCGTCGGGAAAGCTGAGCACATAGAAGTTGATGCGGCCGGATTCCAGGTGGGGGTCGATGCGGGCCTTCTTGAGGAAAAGGTCCAGGGTCTGGTCCGCGTAGGGGAACTTCGCGAGGTAGGTCTGGAAGCTCCGCTGCTCCAGGAGCCAACCGGCCTGCCCGGACATGGCCACCACCGTGCCCGCCGGGGCCGACCCCACCCAATCCGGCGCCGTGGAGCGCTGCCGCCCGCAGGCGAGCGCCAGGGCCAGGACCGCGGCTCCGCCCAGGGTGGCACCGAGGATGCGGCGGGGCAGGTTCATGGACTCTCCGTTCGTCTTGGCTACGCTCAACCGGGGCAAAAGCTTAGTCGGCCAGGGCCCGCAGGGCCATGGGCAGGTGCGGGCTCCTGAGGAGGTGCTGCTGTTCGCTGTCCGAAAGGAGGGCCCAGATGCGGGTGGAGGCCTCCCGGGGGGTCTTGGGGTTCAGCAGGAGTTCGGTCATGACGGCCGGGTGGGCCATGAGGGCGGCATGACCGGCGATGAGTTCAAGGATGGGCCGCGGCGTCAGTTTGTTCCGGGCCAGGCGCAGGAGGATGGTGGGATCCAGTTGCCGGTCGGCCACCAGCAGGCGCAGGGTGTCCTCGTCCTTGAGGATCTCCGCCGGCAGGTGGCGCATGAGTTCCCCGCCCGAGCCCCGCAGGGCCACGATGCGCTGGGGGATGGTCATCTGCTCGTAGCCCGCCCGGAGCATGTCCAGGGCGGCCTTCTTCACGGACAGATGGGGCACCCGCTGGTCCCGGAGCACCTCCAGCAGCACCCGGGGGGGGCCCTCCAGGCTGCGCAGCAGGCCCAGGGCGGTGTCCTCGCCCAGGTTCACGTTGTGCAGGAGGGCCTCCCGCACCGAAGGATAGGCGCTCCAGGTGCGGCTGAAGGCCAGCCGCTCCGCGCGGATGCCGTCCATCTGGGGAATGACCGCGATGAGTTCCCGGGCCGTGAGGCCGGGGTTCTCCAGGGCCACGGCGAAGACCTGGGGGTCCGGGTCCCGCAGGGCCGCCAGGATCTGGTCCGGCTGGGTGGCCTGGTTGGCCATGAACACGCGCTCCTCCAGCGAAACCCACCGCCCCTCGGACGGCATGGAGGAGAGTCCGCTGGCCTGGTTTGTCCGCCGCCGCTGGAGCCGGTCGAAGAAGACCTTGATGACCCGCAGCATGGCGGGCGCCCGGCGCTTGGCCCAGAAGGTCAGGTACTGGTACTCCGATTCCTCCGTCTGGCTGAACAGGCTCACGATGCGGTGGAGGTGCCGGCGGTTCTGGCCGCCCCGCTCCAGGAGCGCCACCAGGTCCCGGGTGCCCCCCATCTTCCGGCCCATGGGTCCCGGGCACCAGGGGGACTCCCACAGGGCTTCCCGCACCGCGTCCTTGAAGTACCACCGCGCCTCCTGGTACACCTCCTCCAGGAGGTCCCCGTCGGCCCCCGCCAGGCGGGCCAGGAGGATCTCCTCCGAAAGGGCCGGGTTCCGCAGGGCCGCGGATCGCACGTCGGATTCCTCGTCCGCGAGGTACTTGCCCAGGTCCTCCTGGATGAGGGTGGCTTCCGCCGCGGTGGCGCGGTCCTGCTTGGGGACCCGGTAGGGCAGGTGCGCGGGCCCCCGGCCCTGGGGGGGCAGGGTGAGGGCCTCCCAGTCCGCATCGGCGGGCGGCAGGGGAGGCATTTCCAGGGTCGTGCCCGAGGCGTTCACGGACTTGGCGAGCTGCTTGGCCAGTTGCTTGACGATGGGTTTGAGGTCCGGGGGCAGATCCTGGTAGATGGCCTTGATGGATTCCGCCCGCTCGGTCTTTACGCCCTCGGGGGCGCGCTCCATCTCCCGCATGAGGTCGAAGAGGGAGACCGCCATTTCCAGGTCCCGGCGGATGGGCTCCGGGGTGCTCTCGTTGCCGGCCAGGGCATGGAGCACCGGCGCGTGCACGAGCCAGTGGGGGGTCCGGGCGATGAGCGTGAGGAGCCGGGCGCTGGAGAGGTTGCGGGAAAGGCTTTCGATGAGTTCCAGCTGCCGCTCCGAGGGCATCTGGGGCCGGATGAGGGCGAGGTTCCGGAAATGGATCCGGTCCGGTTCCGGAAGGCTCAGGACGAAGGGTGCCTCGGGCTCCGCCACAGCCCCTCCTCAGCAGCCGGGGAGGGCCAGGCTTGCCGTGAGGGCCGCGTCGCCCCGGAGGAGGAGGCCGTCGATGGCCACGCCCTGGATCCCGGCCACCTCCCGGGCCTGGGCCAGGTGGGCGGAGGACTGGATGCTGCCGCCCATCCAAATGGCCAGGCGCGAACCCTGGGCCAGGGTGCGGGCGGTGGCGAAATCCGGCTGCACGGGCTGGACCACGGGCAGATCCAGGAAGAGGAGGCGCTTGAAGCCGAAGTCCCCGATGCGCCGGCCCGCGGCCTCGGGACGCTCCCCGCTGGCCCCGCCCCAGCCCGAAGGGAGGATCTCCCCCCCGCGCGCGTCCACCGCGGCGGTGAGGTGTTCCCGGAACCGCGCCAGCAGCTGCTCCACCATGACCGGGGAGCGCTGGAGGATGGTCCCCACCGCCAGCCAGGTGGCGCCCTGGTCCAGGAAGAACTGGGCCTGGTCGGAACTGCGGATGCCCCCGCCCACCTGGATGCAGACCTTGGGGCGGCCCGCGTGGAATTTCGCGATGGCCTTGGCGATGGCGTCCCGGTTGTTGCCGTGCCCCCGGGCCGCGTCCACGTCCACCAGGGCCAGGCGGTGGCAGCCCTGGTCCAGGAGGAAGGCCACCAGGGGCAGGAGCTCCGCACCCTCGCCCTCCCCCACGATGGGGACCGCGCGTCCATTCTGGATGTTCACTGTCGGCAGGATCTTCAAGGGGTGTTCAATCCTCAATCCATCTTGGTGATGGTAACCGATGCGGACCGCTTCAAGAAGGTGGCTTGGCCCCCGGGGGCAGGGCGGCGAGCAGGAGGCGCGCCGCCTCCATCTGGGCCCGCTTGAGGGTTCCCGCCCGGCCCACCGCCTCGAATCCGCCCATCCCGGCGCGCACCGTGAAGGAGGGGGCGTGGTCGGGGCCCAGGCGCTCCACCAGCTCGTACTGCGGCGGAGGCAGTCCCAGCGCCGCCCCCCGCTCCTGGAGGGTCGTCTTGTGGTCCTTGGATTCCCAGATGCCCAGGTAGGCCGCCCGGATCTCCTCCAGGAAGCGGCGCTCGACGATGGCCAGGACCCCGTCCAGGGCCGTGAAGCCCGACGCCTGGAGATCCAGGAACACGGCCGCCAGGAGGGCCTCCATGGCGTCCGCCAGGGCGTTGCGCAGGTTGGCTCCGCCCTTGCGGGGGGACCGGGGCCCGGTTTCCAGGGCCACCCCCAGGTCCCCGGCCCAGGCATGGAGGGCGTCCGTGCACACCAGGAGCCCGCGCAGCTTGGAGAGGGAGCCCTCGGGCCAGGTGGGGTGCTCCCGGTACGCCAGGAGGGAGACGCACAGGTCCAGGATGGAATCCCCCAGGAACTCCAGCCGCTGGTTGTCCGGCGTGAGCCCGGAGGAGGGCGGGGTCAGCGCCGTGCGCAGCAGCGCCTCGTCCCGGAACACGTAGCCCAGCCGGTCCTCCAGCGGGGTTGGGGTCCTTCCCGTGCGTTTCAATGGCCACCTTCCAAGGGATCTCACCAACCTTTTCCTGGATGGCCCTTCGGGAGGATGCCACCATCACCATCAATAATAACTGTTGTGTTCAAATCTGGACGCTCCGGCAGCCGACCTTGCCTATAATGACGTAATTTCACCACCGGAGATGCTGTGACTGAGGCCCTCAAGAACCTGCCCGTCCTCATGGGCGCCATGCGCCAGGAGGGCGTGAGCGGGGAACTCATCCTCGAGCACAACGACGGGGTGCGCACCCTCTTCATCAGCCGGGGGGAGCTGATCCACCTCAAGAGCGACGCGGCCGGCGAGCAGTTCGGCAACTACCTTCTCCGCCAGGGGATCCTGGACCTGGCCTCCCTCAACGAGCTGCTGGCCAACGACGAACGGTACCGCATCGGGGAGAAGGTCATCCAGTGGGGCATGATGAACCTGGAGGAGCGGGATCTCCACCTGCAGGCCCTGCAGGAGCAGATCATGATCCACGCCCTGGAGCATCCGGTGCTGGCGTGGACCTGGCACGCCGGGGCCATGGAAAAGCGGCTCGAACAGGACCTGCACTTCAAGCTCCAGCACCGCCACTTCATCTGGAACACCTTCCAGGAATCCCACTACCTCATGGATCTCCTGACGATCCTCGAGCGGGAGCAGGACTGGCGCTGGGAGGGCCGAAACGACCTGGTGGAGAGCCTCAGCGACCTGCCCCTCACCCCCGGCACCGCCTACGCGCTCTCCTTCCTGGGCGCCGACCCCATCAGCTTCGAGACCTTCCGCTCCCTCAGCAACCTGGAGGAGGAGGCCGCGGGCCGCTTCATCATCACCCTGTGGGCCCTGGGCGCCCTGGCCCTGTGCGGGGGGAAGCTGCCGTCGGTATCCGGCCAGGAGCCGGAGGAAGCGCCGCCCCCGACCCCCGTCACCCCCCACCTGCCCATGCCGCCCCTTCCCCGCAAGGGCCCCAAGGAGTTCCCCCTCATCTTCCCTCCGGACGGCGGACACGCCCGCATCCACGTGCCGCCTCCCCTGGAGCCCCCCATCCCCCTGGACCGGGCCGCCCTGCACCCGGAGTTCCTGGAACTGGAACCCGAGCCCAATCCCTCCCTCCCGCCGCCCGCCGAGGACCCGTACGGCCTCGCCGCGCCCTACGAGGACCAGCCCCCGCCGCCCCGGCCCGAGGCCCCCAGGCCACCGGGCCCGCGCCCGGACCCCTTCGCGCGGCCGGACCCCTTCGCCGCGCAGGCCCCCACCCCCCCGCCCTCCCCCTTCCAGGCCACCTCCCCCTTCCAGCAGCCGCTCCCGGTGCAGCCGGCGGAATCCCCTTTCCAGAAGGAGGTGCCCGCCTACGTCCCGCCCCCGCCGCCGCCCCTGCCCCTGGAAGGTCCCGCCCGGGCCAAGAGCCTCGTGCGCAAGGCGCGCCAGCAGGTCCTCATGGACCGCACCGTGGAGGCCATCCGCACCCTTGAGCAGGCCGTGCAGCTGGAGCCCGATCTGGACGTGGCCTACGACGCGTGGCTGATGCTCGGCCAGCTCCGCCTGGCCAACCCCGCCTGGTCCACCCGGTCCATCGACGCCCTCCAGACCGCCTCCAAGCTCCGCCCCCGGGCCGCCGCGCCCTGGGCCTCCATGGGCGAGCTCTACCACCGCAAGGGCTTCGAGGCCAACGCCGCCGCCTGCTACCGCAAGGCCCTGGAACTGGACCCCTGCATCACCGTCCCGCCCGATGTGGACCTGGACGCCCGGGAGACCGACGTCCCGGCCCAGGCGCCGCCCAAGGGCCTCCTGGGCCGGTTCCGCTCCATCCTGGGAAGGCCGGAAAAATCCTGACGGCCATCCATTATCTAGGGAGCAAGGGAATTCTTCCCCGGAAGCGGAATTAATTACTAAAGGTCCAGGCCCCCGGGGCCGAATAGAACCTTGCGGGGATACCCCCGAGCCCTAAAACCCGGCGGCACGGATGCCGCCATCAGCATCACGGAGGATGCCATGACTTCCATTCTTAACAACGTTGCCGCCATGAACGCCAGCCGCCAGCTGGGCATCACCGGAAGCAACCTCCAGCAGACCATCGAGCGTCTCACCACCGGCAAGCGCATCAACAAGGCTTCCGACGACGCCGCGGGTCTGGCCATCGGCAACAAGCTGAGCGCCGACATCAAGATCGCCACCCAGGCCCAGCGCAACGCCAACGACGGCGTCTCCTACCTGCAGGTCGCCGACGGCGCCCTGGACTCCGTCACCCAGCTGCTGACCCGCGCCTCCCAGCTTGCCCAGCAGGCCCAGACCGGCACCATCAGCGACTCCAACCGCGCCAACCTGGACGCGGAGTTCCAGAACATCATCAAGACGATGTCCAACATCGGCACCAACACCAAGTTCAACGGCCAGGCGATCTTCAGCTCCACCGCCACGCCGACCACCGTCAGCGTCCAGGCCGGCGACTACGGTTCCCTCACGGTCTCCCTGGGCGCCGTCTCCACCGCCACCGACTCGGCCCTGGGCCTCGTCGCCAGCACCGACTCCCTGACCTCCTCCACCAACGCGGGCAACGTCGTCACCAAGCTGGCCTCCGCCCTGGAATCCGTGAGCAGCATGCGGGCCTCCATCGGCGCCAACGAAGCCCAGCTGAGCGCCACCTCGGACATCCTCGGCGTCCAGGTGCAGAACTTCACCGCCGCCAGCAGCCAGATCATGGACGCCAACATCGCCGACGAAGTGGTCAACCTCACCAAGTTCCAGATCCTCAACCAGTCCGGAACGAGCGCCCTGGCGAAGTCCAACCAGAGCTCCCAGCAGATCCTGGCCCTCCTTCAGTAGCATCTGACTCCATAGGATAACTAGCATGGGGGGAGGGCCGCGAGGTCCTCCTCCCATGCCCATGGAAATCCAGGAGGAATCCATGTCAGATCCCATCAGTGCCGCCGGGAGCCAGGGCTCGAGCCCTCCCGCCGCGGTCTACGTGGCGGCCCAGGCGGATTCCGTCCAGGGGGCGGCCAAGGTTGTGCCCAGCGCCCCGGCCACCATCTCCACGGCCACCAGCAAGGCCATCCAGGAGGCGGCGCAGACCTCCCAGGAGGCCACGAAGCTGGACCTCTCCCCCGCCAGCGGGTTATCCAACAAGCAGGTGAACCCGGAAATGACCATGGAGCAGGCGGCGGAGGCCTTCCAGTCCTACCTGAAGAGCCTGCCCTCGAACCTCCAGTTCCAGCCCGACTACCAGGCCGGAATCGTCATCTTCAGGGTCGTCAACCCGGTCACCAACAAGGTCATCCGGCAGCTCCCGCCCGAAGAGGTGGTCCAGCAGGCCCGCACCCTCCGCATGGCCGAGCAGCAGTCGCACTCTGGCATTCTTCTTGATAAGAGTCTCTGACGCAGCAGTTTTTGCCGCGCGTCCGGGAAGGAGGGCTCGATGACATCCGCGATCAGTTTCCAGGGCTTGTCCACCAACCTGCCCACCGACCAGCTCATCGCCGCCATCATCAATCAGCAAAGCCAGCCGATGGTGCGGATGCAGACCCAGCAGGCCGTGAACAACACCAAGAGCACGGCCCTCCAGACCCTCTCCACGGACCTCACCAGCCTTTCCATCGCCCTCGACACCCTGGGGACCACCGGGTTCCAGGGCAACAAGGTGGCCAGCTCCGATTCGACCGGCGCCTACGTCACCGCCACGGCCAGCGGGGCCGCCCCGGGCCAGTACGACCTCATCGTCAAGAGCCTGGCCACCCGGGCCCGGCTCGTCATGCCCACCACCATGCAGCCCAACGCGGCCATCGGGATGGGGGACTACACCCTCACCGACATGGACGGCAAGGCCTTCACCGTGACCATCGGGGCCTCCAACAACAGCCTTTCGGGCCTCGCGGACGCCATCAACAACGCCAAGGACGCCAACGGCACGGCCATCAACGTCAACGCCGCGGTCATCCAGACCGGCGCCGACGGCAGCAGCCAGCTGGTGCTCAGCGCCAATAACACCGGCCAGGGGGCCTCCGGGGCCACCACGTTCTCCTTCACCGCCCCCACCGGCAGCACCCTGGGGGCGGGGACCTCCTCGTCCCAGGCCGCCACCAATTCCGACTTCATCCTCAACGGGGTGGAGCTGCGCCGGTCCTCCAATTCCGTGAGCGACGCGGTGCAGGGGGTCACCTTCAACCTGAACCAGGCCCAGACGGACCTCACCAAGACCACCACCCTCACGGTGACCCAGGACCAGGACGCCGCCACCAAGGCCATGCAGGACGTGGTGGACAAGTTCAACACCTTCTATAAGGACTACAAGTCCAAGACCAACTTCACCCAGAACGAGGACGGTTCGTACACCAAGGGCGTGTTCAACATGGACATGGCCGTGCGGCAAATGGTCAGCCAGGTTTCCAGCGCCCTCATGGGGGCCCCCTCGGGCCTTCCCGCCTCCGCCACCTTCACCACCGCCGCCGGGGTGGGCCTCAAGACGAACCAGGACGGCACCATCAGCCTGGACACCACGGCCTTCAAGGCCGCCCTCACCAAGGACCCCCACGCCGTCTCCAACATCTTCGCCAATTCCGCCACCTCCACCAGCCCCCTCCTGACCTTCATCGGTTCCGGCAGCGCCACCACGAAATCCCCCATTTCGTACTCCGTGGCCACCGTGAACGGGGTCCTCACCGGCACCTTCCAGAACCAGAAGGCCGACGGCTCCACGGAAACCAACACCCTCACCAGCACCAACGGCTACTTCTACGGCCTCACCGGCACCTCCCTGGAGGGCCTTTCGGTCAAGGCCTCCGACGGCGCCTCGGGCACCCTCACGGTGTCCACCGGCATTTCCCGGCTGGTCCAGGACCTCAACTCCAGCCTCACGTCCCTGACGCCCGGCAACATCGGCGGCCTCATGCAGGATCTGAGCGCGTCCAACTACACGCTTTCCCAGCAGATCCTCCAGCAGCAGGACTACCTGGCCCGGAGCAAGGCCAGCCTGCAGAAGCTCTATGCCAACCTCGAGACCACCGTCGGGCAGTTGAACGCGGCCGGCCAGAGCCTCTCGGGGATGTAGAATGCTTCGCCGGCCGGACATTTCCCGTGGGGGCACCCGATGAACCCGAACTACGGCGGCGCGGCCGCCAACCAGTACCTGATGCAGCAGATCAATGGCGCCACACCCGAGCACATCATGTTCATGCTCCTGGAGGGGGCCCAGAAGTTCCTCATCCAGGCGGTGGCGGCCATCCGCAGGCGGGACATCGCCACCCGGGCCCGCATGGTGAACCGGGTGTCCTCCATCGTGGAGGAACTGGCCATCCGGCTCGACCACGAAGGCGGCGGGGAACTGGTCACGAACCTCACCCGCATCTACGACTGGTGGCTGAAGGAGCTCTTCGACGCCAGCCAGAAGAACCAGGCCGAGCGCCTTGAGGTCCTGGAGCGCCAGATCGCCGAGATGAAGGCCGCCTGGGCCGAACTGGACCAGCGCCAGGGCACCTCCCAGCAGGGCGGCCTGGCCCCCCAGGGCATGGTGGGATGAGCGACGCCCGGGTCATGGCCTCGCTGGATGACCTGGAACGGCTCCTCGCCGAACTCGTGGACGACCCGGACCCGGACCGGGTCGCCGCGTGGCACGCGGGTTTCAAGGAGGCCCTCGCGGCCGCCGAGAAGGGCCCCCAGTGGCCCGGGATCCTCCTCCGGGCCCAGGAGCTGGGCCGGAGCCTGGAGACCCGGGTGAACCACCTCAACGCCATCCGCGGGGCCGTGCGGGAGGAGCTCCTGGCCCGGAGCAAGGGCGCCCGGGCCCTGAGCGGGTACAAGCCCGCGGCCCCGCCCCGCTCCGGGTCCTGACCCCGCCCCACTCCGGTCCTGACCCCGCCCCACCCGCGCGGCAGGAAGGCCGCGCCCGGCGCCCGGGAGGGGGCCAGGAGGCCTCCGGCGGTCCCGCCCCGGGGGAGGGGCCCCGGAAACGCCCCAGGGCCCTTAGAGCGTCCCGAAGAGCCGGTCCCCCGCGTCGCCCAGGCCCGGGAGGATGTAGGCCTTGTCGTTGAGTTCCCGGTCGAGGGCCGCCACGAAGATGCGGATGTCGGGGTGGTCCTGCTGGAGCCGGGCCACGCCCTCGGGCGCCGCGAGCACCGAGGCGAGGGTGATGCGTTCGGCGCCGGCGACCTTCAGCTGCCTCACGGCCTCGGAGGCGCTGCCGCCCGTGGCGAGCATGGGGTCCAGGATGAAGACGTACCGCTGGTCCAGGAGGGGGGGGAAGTTGCGGTAGTAGGGCACGGGCACCAGGGAGTCGTGGTCCCGGTAGAGGCCGAGGTGCCCCACTTTCGCGGTGGGCAGGAGCTGGAGGAAGGGGGGCAGCAGCCCGAGGCCGGCGCGGAGGACGGGTACCACCACCGGGTCGAGGGAGGTGAGGCGGCGCCCCTGGGTCCGCTCCAGGGGCGTCTCTACGGCGACGGGCTCGGTCGGCAGATGGCGCGTACACTCCACCGCGAGGATGAGGCCGAGCTCCTCGAGGACCCGCCGGAAGAGGATTCCAGGGGTCTTCCGGTCCCTCAGCAGAGAGATCTTGTGATCGCAAAGTGGGTGGTCGAGGACGGTGGCTTCCATGGGTGCGCTCCTGTATGCCCCTAGTTTGGGGCATCCGGAGCGATTCCGAAAACGGTCCTTCGATGAAAAAATCCCGGGCGCAATTGCGAAAAGAATTCACAATTCTGTTGACCTCTTTAGGAACGCTGGTTTAGTGGTTTGTAGTAAGAACATTCTCATGAGGCTCCTGGTACAAAAACGTGTCTGGAAGCGATGAGATCCGGGGGTTGTAAATGCTGAAAAAAGTCCAGATATTTAAGGCGCTGGACATCGAGATCAAAAAGCAAAAAGGTCCTGCAGCGGTGAAGGACGCCTACAAGGGGCACCACTCCCTCAAGGAGGAGCTGAGCCAGCCGGGCATTTCCATCATCGCCGAGACCGCCGGAGGCAACCCTCTCCGGGGCCAGGTGCGGGAGGCCTACAGGGCCTCCACCCACGCCAAGAGCCTCGTGGAGAACGGCGCCAGGGCCATCTCGGTGGCCACGGACCGCTTCCTCTTCTTCGGCGAGGACAAGCACCTCTCCGAGGTGCGGTCCGCCGTGAAGGTGCCCCTGATCCGCCACGACTTCATCTTCGAGGAGTACCAGATCGAGGAGAGCAAGATCCTGGGGGCCGACGCCGTGATGCTCATGGCCGCCCTCCTGGAGCCGGAGCGGCTCGCGGCCCTCTCGAAGCTCGCCCGGGCCAAGAGCCTGGACGTGATCGTGGAGGTGGCCAGCGAGGCCGACCTGAAGCGGGCCCTTGAGGCCGATGCCGATATCGTGTGTGTACTGGGCCGTGACCTCGACACATGGGAGCCCCGGTGGGAGGAGGCGCTCTCCCTGATGAAGAAGGTCCCCCAGAGCAGATGCCTGCGAATCCTGGAAGCCGGCGTCTGTACCCTCCAGCAGATCCAGCAGCTGGAAGGCATGGGAGTACATGGCGTCATCGTCGGGGACGCCCTGCTGGATGAGTTCTATCCCGGCAAGCGACTGGCGCAGATCCTGGCCGGTGTCGAGGTGATCAAGAAGCCCGTCAAGACCAAGGGCAAGCAGGAAGCGCAGCAAGGCCCCGCGGCCAAGGGCACCAGGCCCGCCAAGGCCGCGACGGGAGTCGTGGAAAGCGACAACACGAAGGCGGGTGGTTCGGTCACTACCGGCAAACCACATTCAACCACCCAATCCCCCCAACCCGCCCGCAAGGGCAAAAAGGAGTTCCCAATGGAACACATCAATCAGCCCGACGAGACCAGCACTCCCGTCGAAACGGCCGCCGAGCCGGTCCCCGCCAAGAAGCCGGCCGCCAAGAAGGCTGCCCCCAAGAAGCCTGCGGCGAAGAAGCCCGCCGCCAAGAAGCCTGCGGCGAAGAAGCCCGCGGCCAAGAAGCCCGCCGCCAAGAAGCCTGCCGTGAAGAAGGCCGCCCCCAAGAAGGCCGCCGTGAAGAAGGCCGCCGTGAAGAAGGCCGCCCCCAAGAAGGCCGTCGCCAAGAAGGCCGCCCCCAAGAAGGCCGTCGCCAAGAAGGCCGCCCCCAAGAAGGCCGTCGCCAAGAAGGCCGCCCCCAAGAAGGTCGTCGCCAAGAAGGCCGCCCCCAAGAAGGTCGTCGCCAAGAAGGCCGCCCCCAAGAAGGCCGTCGCCAAGAAGCCGGCCGTCAAGAAGGCCGTCGCCAAGAAGCCGGCCGCCAAGAAGGCCACCAAGAAGTAGCAATCTTCCTAGCTTCACCTAGTTAGGATCTCTCTTCCCGTTTCAACCCCGAACGAACGCAGACCCGGATAAAGCCATGAAATTGATAGATCGAATTTCCGCCCTCGAAGTCCTGGATAGTCGAGGAAATCCGACAGTATTGGCCCGGGTCAGACTGAATGATGGAACCATCGGCCAGGCGATGGTTCCGTCCGGGGCTTCCACCGGCAGCCGCGAGGCCCTCGAACTCCGGGATGGCGACAAGAAGCGCTACCTCGGAAAGGGCGTCCTGGGCGCCGTGCAGGCCATCAACACCGAGATCAACGATGCCCTCGAGGGCATGGACCCCTTCCAGCAGTCCGAACTGGACGAACTCCTCCTCGATCTGGACGGCACTGAGAACAAGTCCAACCTGGGGGCCAACGCGCTCCTGGGCACCTCCATGGCCATCGCCTGCGCCGCGGCCAACGCCTGCGGCCAGCCGCTGTACCGCTACCTGGGCGGCGCCTCGGCCCGCACCCTCCCCGTGCCGATGATGAACATCCTCAACGGCGGGGCCCATGCCGACAACAACGTCGACATCCAGGAGTTCATGATCCTTCCCGTGGGCGCCCCCTCCTTCCAGGAGTGCGTCCGGTGGTGCGCCGAGGTCTACCACAACCTCAAGGGCGTGCTCAAGGCCAAGAAGCTCTCCACGGGCGTGGGCGACGAGGGCGGCTTCGCCCCCAACCTCGGCAGCAACGAGGAGGCCCTCACCCTCATCGAGGAGGCCATCAAGAAGGCCGGCTTCAAGCCCGGCAAGGATTTCTACCTCGGCCTGGACTGCGCCTCCAGCGAGTTCTACAAGGACAAGGGCTACGAGATCGACGGGAGCAGGAAGACGGGGCCCCAGCTCGTGGACTACTACGCCGGGCTCGTGGACCGGCACCCGGTCCTCACCATCGAGGACGGCTGCGACGAGAGCGACTGGAAGAACTGGAAGCTCCTCACCACGAAACTCTCCGACAAGATCCAGCTGGTGGGCGACGACCTGTTCGTCACCAACCCCGCGATCCTCGCCAAGGGCATCAAGGAGGGCGTCTCCAACGCCATCCTCATCAAGCTCAACCAGATCGGCACCGTCACCGAGACGCTGAAGGCCGTGGACATGGCCCACAAGGCCGGCTTCCGCGCCATCATCAGCCACCGCAGCGGCGAGACCGAGGACACCTTCATCGCCGACCTGGTCGTGGCCACCGGCGCCGGCCAGCTCAAGACCGGCGCCCCCTGCCGCTCGGACCGGGTGGCCAAGTACAACCGCCTCCTCCAGATCGAATGGGAGCTGGGCGCCGCCGCGCGCTACGCCGGCGCGGAAGCCTTCGGCTCCTTCCTGGACAAGTAGCCACCGCCATGAACACGTCGGTCCTCCTGAAGTCCAGCACCCTGTGGGGCGCCCTGGCCTTCTCGGGGATCGCGTCCACGGCCATCCTGCTCTTCTCCCCCGGGGGCGTCGGCAGCCTCCACAAGCGCCAGGCCGAGCTCCTCGACCAGCAGCGCCAGCTGGTGAAGATGCGCCGGGCCAACCTGGAACTGAGCGAGGAGGTCAAGCGCCTCGCCGCCCGGGATCCCGAGCTCTACGAGGCCCTGGCCCGGCAGCAGGGCCTCGCCCGCCCCGGGGAGACCATCTACACCTTCCGGGAGCGGGGCGCCCGGCGCTGATGTTCACCCTCGCCTCGGCCTCGGGCAACAGCTTCGCCTACGCCTGGGATCCGCTCCCGGGCGGCGGCGCGGCCTGGGCCCGCGCCGTGTGCCCCGGGCGAAACCTGGACGGCCTCTTCCTCCTGGCCCGCCCCGCGGCGGGCGCCCCCTGGGTCCTGGAGCACTGGGACGCCGACGGGGCCTCCACCTTCTGCTCCAACGGCACCCGGGCCGCCCTCGCGGTACCCGGCGCGCCGCCCGGGATGGAGGTCGAGGTGCTCTCCAACGGCGAGCCCATCCGCCTGCGCCGGGAGGGCGCCGATGTGGCGATCCGCATGCCCTCGGGCCCCGGCACCGGGTTCCGCCCCTTCCCCGCCCCCCTCGAAGGTCCCCATGCCTTCGGCTGGGTGGGCAATCCGCAACTGGTGCTGGAGCGCGCCGGGGTCGCCGCCCTGGACCTGGGCCGACTGGCGCCCCCCCTCCGGAACCACCCCGCCCTGCCCGGCGGCACCAACGTCAACGTCCTGGAAGTGCTCGAACCCGGCACCGCCCGCATCCGCAGCTGGGAGCGCGGGGTGGAGGGCGAGACCCCCTGCTGCGGCACGGGCTGCGCCGTGGCGGGAGCGTGGCTGGCGCGGCGGACCGGAATCCGCGCCTGGCGCCTCCTGGCCCCGGGCGGGGCCGTGGCCGTGACCGTGGAACCCGAGGGCGAAGGCTGGCGGGAACTCTGGCTTTCGGGTCCCGTGGTGGCGCAGGGGACCTTCGACCCCGGTCCTTCGTTGCTATCCTGAAGCCGGAGGCGCCCCCATGGAGCAACCCAGGCCGGAAATCATCTCCTGGCTCCAGGAGGCCCTGGCCAAGCAGAACGCCGGGAACCTGGGCGGGGCCCTGCTGGCCTACCGGCGCGTCATCAGCCGCGATCCCGGCCTGGCCGACGCCTGGTGCAACCTGGGATCCGTCCTCCATGCGTTGGGCCGGGACGAAGAGGCCCTGGAGGCCTGCCGCAGGTCCCTGGAGCTGCATCCCGCCAACCCCGCGGCCCACACCGGCCTGGGCAGCGTCCTGGGCGCCACGGGGGACCTGGCCGGCGCCCTGGACCACTTCCGCGAGGCCCTGGCCCTGGACCCCGGGAACCTGGTGGCCACCTCCAATCTCGCCGGCGTCCTGGCCCGCCTGGGCCGCCTCGAGGAGGCCGAGGCCTGGGACCGCGCCGCCCTCGCCCTGCGCCCGGAGAGCCCCGAGCTGAACCTCAACCTGGGCTTCACCCTCATGCGCCGGGGGCGCCTGGGGGAGGCCGAGGCCCAGTTCCTGGCCTCGCTCCGGCTGGGGCCGCTGCCCAAGGCCCGGTGGAACCTCGCCTACGTGCGCCTTCTCCAGGGCCGCTACCGGGAGGCCTGGCCCGATTTTCCCGCGCGCCTGGAGGTGCCCCAGGGCCTGGACAACCTGCGGGGTTTCAGCGAACCCGCCTGGAACGGGAGCCCCTTCCCCGGCAGGACCCTCCTGGTGTGGGTGGAGCAGGGACTGGGCGACACCCTGCAGTTCGTGCGGTACCTGCCCATGGCCCGGGCCCTGGGCGGCAAGGTCCTCTTCCAGACCTACGCGTGCCTCCGGGGCCTCCTGGGGGACCTGCCCGGCGCCGACCGGGTGCTCACCGAGCACGACGAGCTCCCCCCCTTCGATCTCCAGGCGCCCCTCCTGGATCTGCCGGCCCTTTTCCGGAGCGCCCCGGAGGACCTGCCCCCCCCCGCGCGCCTCGGGCCCCCGCCGGGCCACGAGCCCCCGGAAGCCCTGCGCCGGCTCCTGGAGGCCCCGGGCCGCAAGGCCGGCCTGGTGTGGGCCGGCAGCCCCGCCCACCAGGACGATGACCGCCGGAGCCTCGACCCCGCGCTCCTGGGGGCCCTGCGCGAGGTCCCCGCCCTGGCCTGGGCGAGCCTCCAGATGGCGCCCCGCGCCACCCCCCCCCTGCCCCTGGTCGACCTCGCCCCCCATTTCCGGGATTTCTCGGACACGGCCTGGGCCCTGTCCCGCCTCGACCTGGTGATCACCGTGGACACCGCCGTGGCCCACCTGGCGGGGTCCATGGGCCTCGCCACCCACCTCCTCCTGCCCTACTTCCCGGATTGGCGCTGGCTCATGGAGGGCACCTCCAGCCCCTGGTACCCCTCCATGCGCATCCACCGCCAGCCCGCGCCGGGCGCCTGGGAACCGGTGCTCCGGGACCTGGCCCGGGACCTCGCCCATGGATCCTGATCCGGCCCTCCAGGATGCCCGGCGCCTGGATCGGGAGGGCCAGCCCGGGCGGGCCGTCCTCGCCTACAAGCTCGCCGCCCGCGCCGGGAGCTTCGAGGCCAAGGTGGACCTCTCCGGCCTCCTGGTGCGCATGGGCCGCCACGACGAGGCGCTGGCCCTCTGCGCCGAGATCCTGGAGGCCCGCCCGGGCCTCCCCGCCGCCCTCCAGAACCTCGCCGGCGCCTGCCTGGGCCTGGGACGCCTGGACGAGGCCCGCGCCCACGCCCGGGCCCTCCTGGAGGCCGAGCCCGCCAACCCCCAGGGCCACCTCGCCCTGGCCCTGGCCGGCGGCGGCGAGGAGCACCTGCGGCGCGCCCGGGAACTGGCCCCCGGGGACTCCGGCATCCGCCGCACCCTCATCCACCGCCTCCTGCCCCGACGGGCCTGGGACGAGCTCCTCCCCCTGTGGCAGGAGGTCATCGACCAGGAGATGGAAGGCCCCAAGGCCCGCTTCGAGACCAGCCTCCTCCACCTGACCTACGGCCGGTTCCGGGAGGGCTGGGAGGCCTACGAAAGCCGCTTCCTCCCCCCCAACGAGGCCTTTCCCCGGGTGGATTCCCCCCGGCCGCCGTGGGACGGCTCCCCCTTCCCGGGGCGGACCCTCCTGCTGCACTACGAGCAGGGCTTCGGCGACACCCTCATGTTCATCCGGTTCGCGGCCCGGGCCCGGGAGCGGGGCGGGCGCGTGCTCGCCCTGGTGCAGCCGGCCCTGCTGCCCGTGCTGCGCTCCGCCCGGGGCGTGGACCTCCTCTTCACCCTGGACGACCCGGTGCCCCCCTTCGATCTGAGGCTTCCCCTCCTCTCCCTGCCCCGGGTGCTGGGCACGGTCCTGGAGACCATCCCTTCGGAGGTCCCCTACCTGGCCCCTCCCCCGGGAACCTGCGCCGCCGCGGAGGCCATCCGGCCCTCCCCCCGGCTCAAGGTGGGCCTGGTGTGGGCCGGGAGCGCCGACCACGCCAAGGATGCCCTGCGCTCCGTGCCCCCGGACCTCCTGGGCCGCCTGGACGCGGTCCCCGGCGTGGACTGGTACAGCCTCCAGGTGGGCTTCGAGGGCTGCCCGCCCTTCGCCACCGACCTGGGCCCCCTGCTCCGGGATTTCGGCGACACGGCCCAGGCCCTGGCGAAGCTGGACCTCCTGATCACCGTGGACACGGCCGTGGCCCACCTGGCCGGCGCCCTGGGCAAACCCACCTGGCTCCTCCTGCCCCTGGTGCCCGAATGGCGCTGGCTCCTGGACCGGGAGGATTCCCCCTGGTACCCCACCCTGCGCCTCTTCCGCCAGCTGGACGGCCACGCCTGGGACGGGGTGCTGGCCCGGGTGGAGGTTTCCCTTAACGACCTAATGAACACCCGCCGTGGAACCTGCTAGACTTTTCGTTGTTCCACGCCCGAGGTTTCCCAGGTGCCCCCAATCCCGAACCCCGCCACCGAGGTCCTGTCATGACCGCCAGGATCATCGCGTTGGCCAATCAGAAGGGCGGCGTCGGCAAGACGACGTCAGCCATCAATCTGGCCGCATCCCTGGCCATGATGGAAAAGCTCGTGCTCCTGGTGGACTTCGATCCCCAGGGCCACAGCACCACCGGCCTGGGTTTCCCCAAGCCCGACAACCGCGCCGGTTCCTATGCCCTCATGAAGGGCGCGCCGGTGGAGGCCCTCATCCTCACCACCGAGGTGCCCATGCTCCAGGTGGTGCCCGCGGGCAAGGACCTGGCCCAGCTGGAATTCGAGCTCTTCGAACTGCCCGAGCTGCAGGTGCTGCGCCGGGCCCTGCAGCCCGTCCTGGACAAATTCGACTACATTCTCATCGACCCCCCGCCCAGCCTGGGCATGATCACCCTGAACGCCCTGACCGCGGCCGACGAGGTGATCATCCCCATGCCCTGCGAATTCCTCGCCATGGACGGCCTGGCGGAACTGGTGGAGACCATCCGCCGCATCCAGGCCGGACCCAACGCCGCCCTCAAGCTGGGCGGCATCCTGCTCACCATGGCCGAGGAGCGCACGAACCTGGGCTCGGCGGTGGCGTCGGAGGTGCGGGCCGCCTTCCCCGGCAAGGTCTTCCAGACCCAGATCCCCCGCAACATCCGCCTGGCCGAAGCGCCCAGCCATGGCAAGCCCGTGGCCTTCTACGACCTCAGGTCCAAGGGGGCCCAGGCGTACCTGAACCTGGCCAAGGAGTGGCTGGGGATCGAAGAACCCCTCATCCCGCGAGGACCCGCATGACCACCCCCAAACGACCCGCCCTGGGCCGGGGCCTCACCTCCCTCATGAGCCAGTTGGCCCCCGAGGACACCAGCAACCGCGAAGTGCCCGTGGGCTCCCTGGTGGCCAACCGCCACCAGCCCCGCCTCCACTTCGACGAGGCGCTCCTGGACGACCTGGCCGCGAGCCTCAAGACCCACGGCATGGTGCAGCCCATCGTCGCCCGGAAGGTGGGCGACCGGTACGAGATCATCGCCGGCGAGCGCCGGTGGAGGGCCGCCAAGCGCGCCGGCCTGGCCACGGTCCCCGTGGTCATCAAGGACGTGCCCGACGACCGCCTCCTGGAATTCGCCCTGGTGGAGAACATCCAGCGCCAGGAGCTGAACCCCATCGAGGAGGCCAAGGCCTACTTCCAGCTGGGCGAACACCTCCGCCTCACCCAGGAACAGGTGGCCGACCGCGTGGGCAAGTCCCGCCCCCAGGTGGCCAACACCCTCCGGCTCCTTCGCCTGCCCACCCGGGTCCAGGAAATGGTGTCCTTCGCCAAGCTTTCCACCGGCCACGCCAAGGTGCTCCTGGGGGTGGACGATGCCCGGGTCCTGGACCAGCTGGCCGACGAAGTGGTGGACAAGCAGCTCAGCGTCCGGGCTTTGGAAACCCGGGTGCACAAGCTCGCCCGCACCGTGAAGGGCAAGGCCCGGCGCCACCATCCGCATGCAGTATTCATTAAAGCCGCGGCCGAGGAACTCACCCAGGCCTGGCGGACCCGCGTGGAGATCAAGCCCCGCGGCAAGGGCGGTTCGCTCCAGATCCACTACGGCAGCGAAGCGGAGCTGGACCGCATCTTCGAAGGCTTGAAAAAGGGGCCGGGAAGCCGCTAAGGTTCTCGTCCGGGGGTGCAATGTCCTGGTTCATCAAGAAGCGTCAGCAGAAGACCGCGGTGGAAGAACGCACCGTCAGGGTTCCCGAAGGGTTGTGGGTCAAGTGCGACGCCTGCCGTGAGCTGATCTACCGCGCCGAGCTCGCCAACACGCGCAACGTCTGCCCCAAGTGCGGCTACCACTTCCGCATCGGCGTCGCCGAGCGCCTGGAGTCCGTCATGGACCCCGGCTACGAGGAGCGCTTCGGCGAACTGCAGAGCGGCGATCCCCTGGCCTTTTCCGCCGCCAAGCCCTACGCCGACCAGCTCCGGAAGCTCAAGGGCCTGGGCCATGACCACGACGCCGTGCTCGTGGTGGAGGGGACCCTCAAGGGCCACCCGGTGGTCATGGGGGTCATGGACTGGGATTTCCTCGCCGCCAGCATGGGCAGCGTGGTGGGCGAGAAGCTCCGCCTGGGCGCGGAGCTTGCGCTGGCCAAGGGCTGCGCCTTCATCATCGTGAGCTGCTCCGGCGGCGCGCGCATGCAGGAGGGGGCCCTGTCCCTCATGCAGATGGCCAAGGTGAGCGCGGCCCTGGCCCGGCTGGACTCCGCGGGCCTGCCCTACCTCTCCATCCTCACGGACCCCACCACCGGCGGGGTCAGCGCCAGCTACGCCATGCTGGGCGACCTGAACATCGCCGAGCCCAAGGCCCTCATCGGGTTCGCGGGACCCCGGGTCATCGAGCAGACAATCAAGCAGACCCTCCCCGAGGGCTTCCAGCGCTCCGAGTTCCTCCAGTCCCACGGCATGGTGGACAAGGTGGTGCCCCGGGACCGCCTGCGGGACTTCGTGGCCACGGCCCTGGACTGGATGACCGAACCCCATGGGTGACCTGCCCCGGGTGCGGATGCTCGAGGCCCGGGGGCACTGGGGCATCAAGTGCGGACTGGAGAATCCCAGGGGCCTGCTGGCCCGCTTGGGCCACCCGGAAACCAGCTGCCCGGTGATCCTCGTGGCCGGCACCAACGGCAAGGGCTCCACCGGCGCCTTCCTGGTGAACGCCCTGCGGGCCTGCGGCCTGCGCGCCGGGTGGACCACCTCCCCCCACCTGGTTTCGCCGGGCGAACGCATCTGGATCGACGGCGCCGGCCTGGATGCCGTTCACCTGGACGCCCTCCTGGGTGACGCCTTTGCCGCGGAAACCTCCCTGGGCATCCAGGCCACCTATTTCGAACTGATGATCGCCTCGGCCTTCCTGGCCTTCCGGGAAGCCGCCCTGGATATCGCCGTGGTGGAGGTGGGCATGGGGGGCCGCTGGGACGCCACCAACGCCTCCGACCCCATGATCACCGTGCTGACCAACGTGGAGATGGACCACATGCAGTACCTGGGCCCCACCCGGGAGGCCATCGCCCGGGAGAAGCTCTGCGCGGCCCGCCAGGGACGGCCCCTGGTGCTGGGCCCCCGTCTGGATCCCGCCTGGGTGTGGCCTCTGCTGGAATGCAGGCCCGTCCTCCATCCCGCCCCCCCCATGGAAATCGGGACCCTCGCCTGGGACCACAGCGTGGTGGAGGGCCACCGGGTTCCCCTGGCGGGGGCCCACCAGGTGGAGAACCTGGCCACCGCCTGGGAAGTGCTCCGCCGCCTCGGCCTGCCCGAAGCCCGCGCCTGGGAGGGCATCGGCCGCACCGCCTGGCCGGGCCGCCTCTGGCCCATCCCGGGCCTGCCGGGCGTGACCATGGACGGCGCCCACAACCTGGACGGCGCCCGGCGCCTGGCGGACCACGCCGTGGCCACGGGCATCCACCCCCACCTCTATTTCGCCGCCATGGGGGACAAGGATCTCGCCGGCATGCGGGACGAGCTGGCCCGCATGGGCCCCGAGCGCGTCACCCTGGTCCTGGGCCAGAACCCCCGCTATGCCACGGCCCAGGCCCTTCGCGCCGTGTGGGGCGAGGCCTGCGAGGTGCTGGACATCGAACAAGCAGCCGTTCGGCTCAGGGCCCCCGAAGCCACCCCCCGCTTGGTTTCCGGCTCCCTGTATTTCATCGGCGACCTGCTCCGGGCCCTGGGCATCGACCCGCGCCTGCGGGGGGAATGAAGCCCCGCCCCCCTGCCGCCTACCCATATGAAAGGCCCCTGGTTGCGCAGGGGCCTTTTTCCCTTTTTTGCTTTGGGCAGGGGTGCCATTCCATCCGCGGCTGGGAGCCAGTCAACCGTTTTCCGGGTGGAACCCGTGTCAGAAGAAAGATGTCCGGGATCCCGGGAAGGTTCCCCGATGATTTTTCATGCCGGTTTATTCATGACCGTTGTGTCAAGAGATCGGCCACCTCTCCAAAATAACAAGCATTAATTTCGCAGCGGGCGGGAGTGCATCGATGGATAAATTGGTTCCCAAGATTTTTGAAACTTTATGAAATGAGGTCTTGCAAATCCCCGGATCCTGATCCATTTTGTCTTCGATTTTTACATACCCGTCAGGTGAACTGACTTCCACTGAATACCCAGCCCGGTTCCGCGTTTCTGACCCCGTCAGGGGTGCCGATCCTCCTTGTCGAGAGGAGGGGGCATTGCGTGTCTTTCTCGACGGCGCTTCCGCCACCCTGGAGAACCACGAAATGAACGCACTTCCCCGCTACATCCGCTTTGCCGCGTTGGCCCTGGTGGCCGGCGCGCCCCTGCTCGCCCAACAGGCGACCGGCGCCCTCAAGGGCCGGGTCGCCGACGCCAAAGGCAATCCCAAAGCCGGGGTGGTGGTCACCATCACCAATCCCCGGACCTCCTTCGTGCGGTCCGGCGCCACCGACGCCAACGGCCTTTTCGCCTTCGTCGCCCTGCCCCTGGGCGAGTACCAGATCACCTATGCCCAGGGTGGCCAGTCCTTCCGGAGCCAGGCCACCGTCGTCCTGGGCCAGGACACCTTCGCCAATTTCCTGAAATGGCCCGCGGCCCAGGCCGGCGCCACCGTGGAAATCCTGGCCACCTCCGCCCAGGCCGAAGCAATCGACACGTCCTCCGCCCAGATGGGCACCACGGTGGGCCAGGACGTCATCACCTCCCTGCCCATCGTGAGCCGGGACATCAACCAGGCCGCCCTGCTGGCCCCGGGTGTCCAGATCGTCTCCGGTTCCCAGGTGGACCCAACCAAGAAGGCCTTCTCCTACATCACCACCGGCGACGGCATGGGCCGCGGCACCAGCTTCGCGGTGGACGGCGCCGACAACAACTCCACCGACGTGGGCGGCTACGTCCTCTCCGTGCCCATCGACGCCATCGCCGAATTCCAGGTGGTGACCAACCAGTACAAGGCGGAATTCGGCAGGTCCACCGCCGGATTCTTCAACGTGGTGACCAAGTCCGGCACCAACGATTTCACCGGTCTCCTTTCCGCCCAGTACACCAACCAGTCCATGCGGGCAAGGGTCACCGACGAGGGCACCAAGAACGACAACACCAAGGGCAGCTATGCCTTCACGGTGTCGGGACCCATCATCAAGGACAAGCTCTTCTACATGGTCTCGGCGGAACGCCAGCAGTCCACGGACGCCTCCTTCCCCTTCCAGCCCTACGCCCTCAGCCTCTATCCCGAACTGGCCGGGACCCGCCAGGAGAGCCTGAAGCGCACCGTCTACGCCAAGGTGGACTGGAACCTCTCCCAGGACTCCAACCTCAGCCTCAACTACGGAACCAGCCAGGACAAGATCGCCCACCAGGGCTTCCCCCGCACCACATCCTTCGCGGGCAACATCCCCCCGTCGGCCCTGGGCACGGACCGGGACCAGACCTGGGCCGCCGGCGCGCGGTGGACCTGGAACATCAATTCCAACCTGGTCCTGGAAAGCCACTACAGCTATTTCAGCTACGCCAACTTCATCTCCCCCGACTCCCAGGGGGCGCCCGGCAACGGATCCCCCGCCGCGGTCCTGGACTACGTGAACAGCGGCAGCTACAGCGCCGTCATCCCCTCCCCCTACCCGGGGCACCGCTCCGACTCCCAGAACTGGGGATGGGGCGGCATCGACCCCAATGCCCTGCAGAACACCGGCATCAAGCGCGGGGAGTGGAAGAACGAACTCACCTGGATCACCGGCTCCCACACCTTCAAGGGCGGCGTGGACTACCAGCGCACCACCTACGCGGACCAGCAGCTGTTCTTCGGGGAGACGGGCATCTACCGCATGGTGGTCGAGGGCGTGGACCCCGTGACGGGCCAGGTCATCAACTACAAGACGGGCTGGGACAGCACCGTCTCGGCCAACCAGAACGTCGTGGCGGTGGCCTTCGTGGCCAACGGCCTCCAGAAGGGCATCGACTACAAGCAGTACGGCGTCTACCTTCAGGACGACTGGACCATCAATCCGAACTGGAGCGTGTACATCGGCGCGCGCCTGGACTGGGACACCCAGCTGGACTACCTGAAGGACCGGTATTCCGACATCTACGCCTACATCCACCAGTACAACCCCATCCTGTCCGGCATGGACGGCAACGCGCCCACGGGCAAGAAGTACTTCGAACCCCGGGTGCAGGCCCTCTACCGTCCCTATGGGGATGACAAGCTGGTCATCAAGTTCGGCGCGGGGCGCTTCGTGGCCCAGGTGATCGACAACGTCACCGGGTTCAGCCGCGGCCTCTCCAACCTTTCCAACGGCCTGCCCATCCGCGCCCGCAATTCGGCGGCCTTCGCCTACAACCACATCACGCCGTTCAGTTCGGGAAACGTCCCGAACTTCAGCGCGGGCAGCACCATCGGCGTCGCCAACGGCCACGCCATCGTCCTGCCGGTGGACCTGACCCCCTACAACTATGCCAACAACGTGGGCGGCCTCCGGGACTACTTCCGCAACACCGTGAACAGCTGGCTTTCCACCGCCACCCCGGAAACGGGCGGCAAGAGCCTGCTTTCCAGTGACTTCCAGTACCCGACCACCGACGCCTTCAATGTGGGGTTCGCCTACCGCTTCAATGAGCGCAGCGGCGTTGACGTCACCCTCGTCTACTCCAAGAGCCGGCACCTCACCACCCAGTTGGCCGGCCCCGACGGCTCGTCGCCCAACCTCGTGGAGGTGGATGCGAACGGGAACGACCTGGCCGACACCATCTTCTTCTCCAACCAGACCGCCAGCATGAAGCAGCTCCAGGCGAAGTACTCCTACGCCGACGCCAACAACAGCTTCATCTTCTCCGTGACGTTCAAGGAGGCCAAGTCCTCCGAGGGCGGCGCCGGCGGCGCCTTCGACGCCTCCGGAAACACCGGCGGCCTCTATGGGGAAGGCGCCCAGTACAACTGGAAGACCAGTTCCGAGCGCATCAGCGCCGGCACCGATCGCATCGAAGGATCCTTCGCCTACTCCCACAAGTTCGACTTCGGCACCATGGTCTCGTTCCTGGGCTCCTGGCATTCCGGCAAGGCCTACGACGTGACCCAGCAGTACAACAACGAGCTGGGGGTCGCCGGCGGTGCCGACCAGACCCACCCCATCGAGTACATCGGGACGGAGTATGGCGCCTGGAACCTGGATATCAGCGCCAAGATCGCCCACCGGTTCCAGCTGACCAAGGCCGTCAGCATCGAACCCTACATCGCAATCCAGAACCTGCTCAACAACTACGACTACGGCGCCAACTACGACGGCATCAAGATCAACAGCGACGGCTCCCCCAACACCAGCCCGTCGCCCTTCTCGGGCTTCGGCAAGCGCGGGCAGGCCTTCCAGGCCAACCAGCCCCGGAACTACGCCATCGGCGCCCGGGTCACCTTCTGATCACTTCCTGGCCGCCTTCCATGCGGCCAGGAGCTTCGCCTCCCCTTCAGGGCTGGGCCCGGCCAGACGGGTCCGGCCCTTTTCCACCTTTTCCTGGGTCTTGTACCAGGCCAGGGTGTCCTTGGCCGTGGCCTCCACCGGCCGGAATCGCAGGCCAGCGGCCACCGCCCGGGCGTTGCTCCAGGTGTGGAAGCCCTTGGTTTCGCCCAGGTAGGGGGCCCAGATGGGGAATTCGACGCCCTCCTGCTTGGCCAGGAATTCGGCGGGAATCCAGGTGAGGGTGGAGGTGGCGGCCGTGGCCTTCACGCAGGCGTCCACCAGGCGGCCCCAGGGCAGCCGGCGCTCCGGACCCGTGGCATTGAAAACGCCCGTGGTGCCGTCCTCCGCCAGGCGCACGAGCCAGGCGCCCAGGTCCCGCACATCGATGATCTGGACCGGGTCCTCCGGCGAACCGGGCACGGCGATCTCCCCGCCCCGGTCCATGCGCACCGGCCAATAGGCGAAACGCCCAGAGGCGTCGTCCGGCCCCACGATGTACCCCGGACGCACCACGGCCACCCGGCCGGGCATGGCCTTTTCAGCGGCCTGCTCGCACAGGGCCTTCAGTCCCCCGTAGTTCTGGTATTCCTTGCCCATGTCCTCCACCGCCGCATCGGCCAGGACCGCCAGGGGCGCCGTTTCGGTGCCGTTCTCGGGGTTGGGTTCCTTGTAGGCGGAGATGCTGGAGATGATGATGTAGGTCTTGCAGCGCTTGGCCAGGAGGGAGGCGGAGGCGGTGACCATCCTCGGGTAGTAGGCCGAATTGTCGATGACCACGTCCCACTCCCCCTCCTCCAGGGATTTGAGGCCCTCCCCCTTCCGGGGGTCCCGGTCCCCCTGCAGGCGCGCCACGGTGGGGAAGAGGTCCGGGCGCGTCTTGCCCCGGTTGAACATGGTGACCTTGTGCCCCCGGCCCAGGGCCGCCTCGATGGTGGCCGGGCCCAGGAAGCCCGTGCCGCCCAGGATGAGGATCCGCAGGGACTTGGCCGCCTTCTTTTCGGCCTTGGCGGGCGCAGGGGCGGCCAGGGCTTCGGCGCCCAGGGCCGCAGTGGCCGCCGCGGCGGCGGCGGTCTGGAGGAAGGTGCGTCGGGTCAGAATCATGGCTGTTCCCCTTTGCTCAATAAACGTCCAAGACTATACCTCGTTTAGCTATATAGTACGAATCAATCTTCGAGGCCCCATGTCCCCCTCCGCCCCCCAGCGCTTCCTGGCCCGCCTTGTGCTCGTGCGGCCCGGGGAAGGCGCGATCCTCCTCCTCTCCACCGCCTATTTCTTCCTGCTGTTCTACGGCTACTACCTCCTGCGCCCGGTGCGGGAGGCCTTCGGCATCGCCCGGGGCGCCGACAAGCTCCCCTGGCTCATGACCGGGACCATGGCCCTCATGTTCCTGGCCAACCCGGCCTTCTCCGCCCTGGTCTCCCGCTTCCCCCGGCGGCGGTCCATTCCCATGGCCTACCGGTTTTGCGGGGCCACCCTGGCCGCCTTCTACCTGGCCTTCCGCTTCCTGCCCGGCCACGGCGGCCCCGGCCTGGGCTACGCCTTCTACATCTGGCTCAGCGTCTTCAATCTGTTCGCGGTGTCCATCTTCTGGGCCTTCATGGCCGACGGCCTGGACCAGGACCAGGGCCGGCGCCTGTTCGGCTTCATCGCCATGGGAGGCACCCTGGGCGCCATCGCCGGCGCCTCGACCACCGCCTTCCTCGCGGGCCACCGGGTGGACGCGGGAACCCTGCTCCTGGTGACCATCCTCTGCCTTGAACTGGCCATCCTGTGCGTGCGCACCCTGGCCAGCCGCTTCGGCATGGGGGCGGGCTCCGCGGACCGGGAACCGGGGCCGGGCCTCTTCCAGGGCATCCGCCTGCTGGCCGGGTCCCCCTACCTGGCCCTCATGGCCCTCTACATCCTGCTCTACACCATCACCTCCACCTTCCTGTACATGCAGCAGGGGGCGATCGTGGCCCGGACCTTCACCGGGGCCGCCGCCCGCACCGCCGCCTTCGCCCGCATCGACCTGGGGGTGAATGTCCTCACCCTCGTCACCCAGGTCTTCCTGTCCAGCCGCCTCATCAAGGCCGTGGGCATGCGGGTGGTGCTCTGCATCCTGCCCCTGCTCACCCTGGCCGGGTTCGGCGCCCTGTGGGCCCTGCCCACCTTCGGCACCCTGGCCCTCTTCCAGGTGCTGCGCCGGGGCCTCCACTACGCCGTGGACCGTCCGGCCCGGGAAGTGCTCTACATCCCCCTGGGCCCCGGGGAGAAGTACAAAGCCAAGCCCTTCATCGACACCTTCATCTACCGGGCCGGCGATCTCCTGGGCACCTGGACCCCCGCCCTCATGGCCGCCGCGAGGCTGCCCCTGGGCGCCGTGGCCCTTGCCGTCTCGGGGGCCTGGGTCTGGGGCGGCGTGGCCCTGGGAAACCTCCAACGGAAGCGCTGACCGGCTTCCCGACCCACCCCGCCTTTGGGAACCGAAGGATCAATCCCGCTTATATTCATCCCCTTCATCCCGTTCATCCCTTTCATCCCCGTTCCCGCAGGGCCAGAGCAGGGATGGGTCGGCGCATGCGGATTTACGACGCGCCGCCCCACCTCATCGCCGGCCCTGCGGGAACGGGGATAAAAGGGATGAAAGGGATGAAGGGGATAAACGGTTGAACCCGGCCCGTTCCCGGCAGAAGAGCCGGAGTGTCCTTTGCATGGAAAGGCTATCGGCTTGCATCGGTAGGGATCGCTGGGGTGGGTCGGGAACTTGGCCTAGAGACCATCGACGATCAGGATGCGGGGGTCGAAACCGAGGGCTTGGGCGTCCCGGGGGGTCTTCAGGCCCCACAGGGCCAGGCGCCCGGCATGGGGCTTCCAGAAGGCGGGGCGCTTCTTCACCGAGGAGAGCGGCACATGGAAGGTCAGGGTCTCCGGCAGGTCCTCCAGGGACTCGGCATCCAGGTCATCGGCCTCCTCCGGCTCCCACAGGAAACCGCAGCGGGCCTCCTGGCACGCCGCCCACAACTGGAGCACCTCGCTGTGCTCGAAGCTGCTGAAGATCACCCGGTCCAGGGCCTCGGCCGCCTCTACGGCCGCTAGGGCCTGCTTCCACCCGGGTTCGCCCTTCAGTTCCACGTTCACCAGGCGGGCGCCCAGTTCCAGCGCATCCGAAAGGCGGGGCACCGGCTCGCCGTTGCGGAGCTCCGGCAGTTCGGAGGCCCGCAGCTTGCGCAGGACCCCGCCGCACCGGGCCGTGCGGCCCAGGTCGTCGTCGTGCAGGACGCAGCACACCCCGTCGGTGGTGGGCTGAACGTCCAGTTCGAAGCCGTCCATGCCGGCCTGCAGGGCGGCCCTGAAGGCCGTCATGGAATTCTCCAGGTGCAGGGAGGAGAGGCCGCGGTGGCCGAGGATGAGGGTCATGGCAGGACCACCTTTCCGGGATTGAAGATGCCGACGGGATCCAGGGCCCGCTTCAGGGAGCGCAGGGCCCCCACCTGGAAGGGATCGGCGAAGCGTTCGAAGGCGTCGCGCTTGGCCAGGCCGATGCCGTGCTCGCCGCTGAGGGCGCCTCCCAGGCGCACGCAGAGGCCGAACAGCTCCAGGAGCTGGCGGTCCAGTTCCTCCCGGGGGGTCTCCCCCGCGGCCAGGAGATTCACGTGGAGGTTGCCGTCGCCCAGGTGGCCGTAGGTGACCGTGGGCAGGCCCAGGGCTTCCAGCGCCCCGAAGAATTCCCGGATGCGGGACCGGGGCACCACGATGTCCTCGCTCACCTTCCGGGGGAACCGCTCCTTGAGGTGGGAGGAGGTGGTCCGCCGCACCGCCCACAGGGCCTCCCGCTGGCGGGCGTCGGTGGCGGTCTGCGCATGCTCCCCCTGGTCCCCCAGGGCCCCCAGGAGCCCCTCCAGGAAGGCCTCGGAGCCGCAGTCCCGGTCGTCGAATTCCAGGAGCGCCAGGGCCTCCCCCGGCATGCGCCGGGCGGCCTCCGGGCCGAAGCGCCGCAGGTCCTGCAGCACCGCCGGGTCCCAGAATTCGAAGGCCGAGGGGAGGTAGCCTGCCTCCACCAGCCGCGCCGGCAGATCCAGCAGTTCGTGCCAGCGCTCCATGGGCAGCAGCAGGGTGAGGCGCTCCCGGGGCGCCGGCACCAGGCGCACCGTGGCCCCCGTGATGATCCCGAAGATCCCCTCGCTGCCCACCAGCAGCTGGCCCAGGCTGGGCCCCACATTGCATTTCACGCTGGGGATCCCGAAGGTGTGCACCTCCCCGTCCTCCATTAGGGCGTCCACCGCCAGCACCCACTGCCGCGTCATTCCGTACTTGCAGGCCCCGGGCCCCCCCGCGTTGGTGGCGAGGGTCCCCCCGAAGGCGCACAGCTCCCAGGAATTGGGATCCGGCGCATAGAAGAGCCCCTCGGCCAGGGCCGCGGCCTTGACGTCCCTCAGCATCGCGCTGGCCGGCGCCCACAGCGCCAGGTCCGGCTTGGAGATGCGGATGCTCCCGGGGTACGCCCCCATGTCCACCACCACCGCCCGGCCCGTGGGCACGCATCCCCCGGCCTTGCCCGTCCCGGCCCCCCGGGGCACCAGGGAAAAGCCCTCGGCCTTGGCCCGCCGCACCAGCTCCCGCAGCGCGGCGGCGCTCCGGGGCTTCACCACCGCCAGAGGGGGATCCCCCACCACGTGGGACTCGTCGCGCCGGTAGCCTTCGGTGAGGTCGGCGCCCGTGAGGACGGAGGTGTCGGGCAGGCCTGCGAAGGGGTCCATGGCTACCCCACCAGGGTGCCCACCACGTCCCCGTTGACCGCGGCTAGCAGGTTCCCGGGCACGTTCATGTTGAACACCAGGATCGGCAGGTGGTTGTCCCGGCACAGGGAGATGGCCGCGGCGTCCATGACCTTCAGGTTCTTCTCCAGGACCTCCTGGAAGGAGATGTGCTCGTACTTGGTGGCCGTGGGGTCCTTCTTGGGGTCGGCGGTGTAGATGCCGTCCACGTTGGTGGCCTTCATCACCACCTCGGCGTCGATCTCGTTGGCCCGGAGCGCGGCGGCGGTGTCGGTGGAGAAGTAGGGATTGCCCGTCCCGGCCCCGAAGATCACCACCCGGCCCTTTTCCATGTGGCGCATGGCCCGGCGGCGGATGTAGCTTTCGGCCACCTTGGGCACGTCGATGCCCGACATGACCCGGGTCTCCACCCCGTGCTGCTCCAGGGCGTCCTGGAGGGCCAGGGCGTTGATCATGGTGGCGAGCATGCCCATGTGATCGGCCGTGACCCGGTCCATGCCCTTGGTGGCCCCGGCCACCCCCCGGAAGATGTTGCCGCCGCCGATGACCAGGCCCACCTCCACGCCCAGGCCCTGGATGGTCTTGACCTGGTCGGCGATCATGGCCACCACCTCGGGGGCGATGCCGTGGCCCTGTTCACCCATGAGGGCCTCGCCGGAGAGCTTGAGGAGGATGCGCTTGTATTTCATGGGGGCTCCTTTGACGCGGGCGTGCGGAAAATGCGCTCCCGAATGCGGGGGACATCCGGGAGCGCGGCGGTTTTCGGGGGGGGAACCCCCTGCCTCAGGATGTCTCTTGGCTACCGGCCTGGGACATGAGCCGTCCCAGGGACGCCTGGATCTGGTCGTTCACGCGGTGCTCGCTGGCCATGAGCGCGGCGCGGATGGCGCTGTGCACGGCCTTGGCGTTGGAGCGGCCGTGACCGATGATGGAGACGCCCTTCACGCCCAGCAGCGGGGCGCCGCCGTACTCGGCGTAGTCCAGCCTCGCGGCGAACCGCTTCAAGCCGTTGAGCGTCAGCAGGGCGGCGAGCTTGGTGAGGAGGTTCTCCTTGAAGACCCCCTTCATGCCCTGCACGAGCCCTTCGGCCAGGGCCTCGGCGGACTTCAGCAGGGCGTTGCCCACGAAGCCGTCGCAGGCGATGACGTCGAACTTGCCGTTCCAGATGTCCCGGCCCTCGGCGTTGCCGGCGAAATTCAGGTCGATGTCCTTGAGGGCCTCGGCCGCTTCGCGGGTGGTGGTGGAGCCCTTGCCCTCCTCCTCCCCCACGCTCAGGACCCCCACGCGGGGACCGGGGATGCCCAGCACCCCCTCGGCGTAGATGGAGCCCATGATCGCGAACTGGGCGATCTGGTCGGGCCGGCAATCGATGTTGGCGCCCACATCCAGGAGGACGGTGGGGCGCCCCTGCATATTGGGCAGGATGGCCGCCAGGCAGGGCCGGTCCACCCCGGAGAGGGTCCCCAGCACCATTTTGGACGCGACCATGGCGGCGCCGGTGTGCCCCATGGACACCACGCCGTCCGCCTTGCCTTCGCGCACGAGCTGGGCCGCGACCCGGATGCTCGAATCCTTCTTTTCCTTCAGGATGGACGTGGCCTTGTCGTCCATGTCCACGACGCTCGCGGCGTGGACGATGGCGAACCGGGAGGCCAGTTCCCCCTTGAGGCCCGTGTGGGCCAGGAGGGGACGCAGACGATCCTCGTCCCCCACCAGATGGAGGAAGAGCTCGGGATGGGCTTGCAGGGCCGCCCTGGCCCCTTCAAGAAGGGCGACGGGGGCATTGTCCCCGCCCATCACATCCAGGGCGATCCGGTAGATGGCGGGAGCGTCCACCCTGGCCTCAGACCGTCTGGGCGGGGCGCACGGTCAGTTTGCCGCGGTAGAATCCGCAGGAGGGGCAGACACGGTGGGGCATCTTGGGCACGCCGCAGTTGGGGCAGGTGCTCGAGCTCATGGTGTCGAGGGAATCGTGGGTGCGGCGGCGGTCGCGGCGGGCGCGGGAGTGGCGGCGCTTGGGATTCGGCATGGGTGACTCCTCGGAGAGTGGTCGGTTTGGGGAAAGGGAGGAAGCCGGGTCAGGCGTCTTCCAGGTTGAGTTTCAGGCCCGAAAGAGCCTTGGCCAGGGCGCCCGGTTCCTTCACCAGCTCGGGGTGGCAGGAGCAGGGTCCCTTGTTCCAATTCTTGCCGCACTGCGGGCAGAGGCCTTTGCAGTCCTCCCGGCAGAGCGGGTGCATGGGGGCGTGGAGCAGGAAGTGCTCCCGGGCGAGGGCCTCCTCGTCCAGGATGGGCTCGGGCAGGAAGACCACGTCCAGGTCCTGGCTGCCCAGGGCATGGGATCCGCCCTCGGCGAGCTCCTTGTCGCGGCTGCCCAGGAACTGGCTCTCCACCGTGAGGGCCAGGTCCAGGGGCTCCAGGCACCGGGAGCAGCCCCCCTCCCAGGTGGCCGAACCCTTCACCTCCAGGAAGAAGTCCGCGTCCGACGGCATCACCCGCACCTGCCAGGTGGCTTGGCGCAGGGCCGTGCCGTCCCCCAGGTCCAGGGTTCCGGTCCGCCCGTCGACGCTCACGCCCTCGGGGGGCAGCTGGCCAAGATCGATCATTTCGCGGGTTCCTTCTCGGGACCGGTGGGCGCCGCGCCGGAAGGACCGGTGTTCTTGCCGGGCTCGGCCGTGAAGGCGGGCCGGTCCGCCGAGCCGGAGGGATCGCCGGCGCAGGAGATCACGTAGCCGCCCTTGCCGGACTTCCCCTCGAAGGGGTTGCCCCAGGGATCCGCGGGGGACACGTTGACGGGGATGTTGTTCTCCTTCACCAGCGGGGAGTTGGCGTCCACCATCGATTCGAAGCTCGTGAAATCAGGGTACTTCCCATGCTTGAGGTAGTACATGTCCAGCCCTTCGGACACGGTCTTCACCGTGTCGTGGGCCTTGATGTAGCGGGCATTGGCGGAGAACTCCTGGTACTTCCGGATGCCGATGGTGGCCAGCACCGCCATGATCATCATGGCGACCAGCAGTTCCATCAGCGAGAAGCCAGCTTGTCTTTTGTTTTTCATGTCTCTTTCCGGGGAGGGAGGTCCAGGGTAGAGAGTAAGTATGGGTAACCTGGACGACCTTGTCCAAGCATCCCAGTGTGCCACAGATGGGAGATTTTACAAGAAATCGTTGGGAATGTCGCCCTTGTTCTCACCTTCCGGGGCCTCGGCCGGGGGGAAGGATTCGGGCACCGGGAAGGGCGGCGGCTGCGTCCCCTTTGGGCCCATTTCCTGCAGCCAGTATCGGTAGGCCCGAAAGCTCATGCCAAGGAGCCGGGCAGCCTTGGTCTTGTTTCCCTCCGCCCGCTCCAGGGCCCGGAACATGAAGTGCCCCTTCAGGGCGCCCAGATAGCCCTCCAGATCAAATCCGCCCGCGGGAATTTCCAAGGCCCCCGCCGCCCGGGGACCTCCCGTCATGAGGTCGTCGGGGAAGAGGTCCACCCCGATGGGTCCGCCCGAATTCAGGGCGACGCACCGTTCCATGAGGTTCTCGAGCTCCCGCACGTTCCCGGGGAACCGGCAGCGCCGCAGCACCGCCATGGCCTCCTCCCCGAGCCCCATGGGGGGCTTGTTGAGCTTCCGGCAGAACTTGGCCAGGAAGTGCTCCACCAGCACCGGCAGGTCCTCCTGCCTCTCCCGCAGGGGCGGCAGTTCGATGTGCAGGATGTTCAGCCGGTAGTACAGGTCCTGCCGGAAGAGCCCCTTCGCGGCCCGGTCCCGCAGGTCCCGGTTGGTGGCGCCGATGACGCGCACGTCCACCGCCCGCTCCTCGTTGGCCCCCACCCGCCGGATGCGCCGCTCCTGGAGCACCCGCAGGAGCTTGACCTGCAGGGGCAGGGGGATCTCCCCGATCTCGTCCAGGAAGATGACGCCCCCCTCGGCCTCCTCGAAGAGGCCCCGCTTCGTGAGATTGGCGCCCGTGAAGGCCCCCTTCTCGTACCCGAAGAGCTCGGATTCCAGCAGCGCCTCCGGCAGGGCCCCGCAGTTCACGGGCACGAAGGGGCCCTTGGCCCGGTCGGAATAGCGGTGCACGAGCCGGGCGACGATCTCCTTGCCGGTGCCGCTCTCCCCCGTGATCAGCACCGTGGTGTCGGCCCGGGCGATCTTCCCCACCAGGGCCTGGACCTTCCGGATGGTGGGACCCACGCCCACCAGGTCCCCGATATCGCGCACCTCGGGCCCGGGGGAGACCGAGACCGCGAAGATCCCCTTGAGCACCTTGGTGAGTTCCTGGATATCGTTCTTGGTCTTGGTGAGGAAATCCACCGCCCCCAGGTTGAGGGCCCGCACCGTGGTCTCGGTGGTGGCGAAGGCCGTCATGATCACCACGGGGACCTCCAGGTCCCGCTCCTTGACCCAGTTCAGCAGATCGATGCCGCTGCCGTCCTTGAGCCGGAGATCCGAGACCACCGCGTCGAAGGGCCGCCCCTCCAGCGCGGCCCGGGCCTCGGCCAGCCCCGCGGCGGCCACCGTCTCGAAGCCCTGGGGGGCCAGACCCATTTCCAGGACCTCCCGGAAACTGGCTTCATCCTCGACCAGCAGAATGGTTTTGGGGGGGATGGAAGGACGCATGGGTTCGCTTTTCAGGAGGCGGGGGGCTGGGGGCCAGTATCTCAGCGTTGACCTGCCCTGGGGAATGAGGAACCATCCAATCATGCGCTTTCTTCTCGGCAGGACGGACGCCCTCGGCGATGTGGTCATCTCGCTCCCCGTGATGGAGCGGATCCTCTCCCGCATGCCCGGGGCCGAGGTGCACTGGCTGGTGCGCCCCTACGCGGCCCCGCTCCTGCAGGGCCTCCCCGGCGTGCACCTGCGGGAGGACGGCACCGACCTGGTGGCCCTCCTGCGCGCCGTGGCCCCCGACGCCGTGCTCAACCTCGGCCACCGGGACACCGCCGTCATCACCGCGGCCAAGGCCGCCGGCGTCCCGGTGCGGGTCGCCCGGTGCCGGGGCCGCCAGATCCTGGACGCCACCCACCTCCTGTGGCGGGGCCGCAACGGCACCGGCCGCCACGAGGCCCAGAACGTCCTGGACTTCCTCCGGCCCTGGGGCTGGGACGGCGGCCTTCCCCCGCCGCCCCGGATCCGCCTCGGCCCGGAGGAACGGGAACGGGGCCGGGCCGAATTCGCCGCCCTGCCCCGGCCGCTGCTGGGCATCGCCACCCGCAGTTCGGGCTCCTCGGCCTTCCCCTCCGAAGCCTGGTGGGCCCGGGCCCTGCCCGTTCTGAGCGCCGGCGGGTGGCACCCCGTGATCCTCGCCCCCCCGGAGGACTCCCCCCTCGACCCCACCGACCTGCGGGGCCTCCTGGGCCGCATCGCGGCCTGCGACGCCTTCCTGGGCCCCTCCACCGGGCCCACCCAGCTGGCCGCCGCCCTGGACGTTCCGGTCCTCGCCCTCATGGGGCTCAGCTCCAACCGCGGCCCCAGCCGCTGGACCCCCCTGGGCCGGCGGGTGCAGGTGCTCCAGTATCCCGGCCCCGAGGCCGACCTCCAGGGTGGCATGGATCGCCTGGACCCGGCCGCCCTGCTGCCCCATCTCGCCCGCCTGCGGGAGCCCGCATGATCCCCCAGGGCGCCACCTGGGTGCGCTTCCCCCGCTTCGTGGGGGACGCGGCCATGCAGCTTCCGGTGCTCCGGGTCCTGCGCGCCGTGGGCGCCGGCCCCATCGTGGTGTGGGGCCCCAACCCCGCGGTGTCCCTGGTGGAGGGCCACGAGCTGGCCGACGCCGTGGTGCCCGACCAGGGCAAGCCCGGCCCTTGGGCCATGGCCGCCCTCCTGCGCAAGCACCGCGCCGCCCGCTGCGTGCATTTCCCCAAATCCCTGCGCCCCGCCCTGGCGGCCTGGCTTGCCCGGGTTCCCGAGCGCATCGGCGTGGACGAGAGCCTGGCGGGCTTCTTCAACACCCACAGCGGCCCCTTCTGGGATGCCCAGGGCCCCTTCCTGGAGCGCTACCACGCCGTGCTGGCGAGACGTTGGCCCGGCCTGCCGCCCATGCCCTACGCCGATTACGCCCCGGCGGTGCGGGTGGACCTGCCCGCGGAGCCCTACGTCTGCCTCATGCCCGGCTCCACCTGGCCTTCCAAGGCCTGGCCCCGCGAGCACTTCCGCGAGCTCGCGCGCCTGGCCCGCCGGGAAGGCTTCGCCGTGGCCGTCCTGGGGACCCCCGACGAGCGGGAGGTCTGCGACTTCGTGGCCCAGGACGCCACCCACAACCTCTGCGGCCGCACCTCCCTGGTGGAGGCCGCCGCCTGGCTCCGCGGCGCCCGGGGCGCCCTGGGCAACGACTCGGGCCTGAGCCACCTGGCTGCCGCCTGCTCCACCCCCACCCTGGCGCTCTACGGGGCCACCGACCCCGGCGGCAGCACCCCCTGGGGTCCCCGCACCGCCGGCATCCGCCTGGACGGGATCCCCTGCGCCCCCTGTTTCAAGCCCCTGTGCACCGTGGACGGCCATCCGTGCCTGGCCGGAATCGGCCCCGACCGGGCCTGGAAGACCCTCATGGACCTGGTTTCCGCATAGAATAATAAGGTTCGTTCGAGGTACGCCATGCGCTCCATCCTTTCCAGCCTGTTGGTCCCTGCCCTGTGCATGGCCCAGGCGCCAGTCATCTCCGTGGACCAGCCCCACTTCGACTTCGGCAAGCTGTACGGCGACGCCAAGGCGGTGCACCGCTTCCGCATCAGCAACAAGGGCAATGCCCCCCTCAACATAAGCAGGCTCAATCCTTCCTGCGGCTGCACATCCACCGTCATCGGCCAGTGGACCCTCAATCCGGGCCAGAGCACGGAGGTGGAGGCCACCTTCAACCCCGCGGGCTTCCGGGGCACGGTGCACAAATCCATCCAGGTGGTGTCCAACGACCCCGCCAACCCCACCGTGGACCTCACCTTCGAAGCCGAGCTGCTCCGGGAGATCATGCCCTCCACCGAGGCGGTCTTCTTCCAGGACGTCCTGCGCACCTCCCCCCGGAAGGCCTCGGTGCGGCTCGTTTCCGGCAACGGCAAGCCCGTGCGCGTCACCGAGGTCAAGGCTCCCGGCGCCCCCTACCTGCACGGCTCGGCCCGCGCCGAAGGCAACGACGCCTGGGTGGACATCCTCGTGGACGGATCCCGCATCCCCGCCTCCCGCACCTCCGGCACCGACGCGGTGGTGGTGAAGACCGACAACCCCCGGGCCGCCCTCATCAACCTCACCGTCCAGTGGGAGCTCCGGGCCTCCGTGGTGGCCGAGCCCGGGCGGGTGGCCTGGGTGGAGCCGGCCGGGAGGGAGCTGCGGAGCAAGGTCGTCCTCAAGCAGGTGGATGGCAAGCCCTTCCGCGTCCTTTCCGCGCGCACCACGAACCCGGTCATCCGGGTGGAGGGCGCGGGCAAGGGCGCCGCGTCCCACCAGGACCTGCAGGTGATCCTGGCCGCCAACGCCAAGGCCGGCATGTACAGCGAAAAGGTCATCCTGACCACCGACAGCCCCGACCAGCCGGAAGTCGAGATCCGCGTCGCCGCCTCCCTGCGCTGACGCCGTGCCGGATACCAAGGGTCTCAAGCACACGTCCGCCGTGGTGGGGACGCTCCTGATCGCCGTGGTGTGGGGCGCCAGCTTCGCCGGGATGAAGTACGCCCTCCAGGCCGGTCTCAGCGTGGGGGCCATGCTCACGCTCCGCTTCCTCCTGGGCGCCTCCTGCCTGGGCATCCTCCTCCTGGCCCTGCGCGTGCCTGTGGACCGCCGCTCGGTGACCGACGGCCTCTGGCTGGGCCTCATCCTCACCGCCATCTTCTGGCTCCAGGCCAGCGGCCTTGAAACCACCACCACCACCAAGTCCGGGTTCATCACCGGCCTCTACGTGCTCTTCACCCCCATGGCCAGCGTGATGCTGGGCCACCGCCTGAAGATCGCCCACGGCCTGGGCGCCCTGGTGGCCACCGGCGGGCTCTTCCTGCTGGTGCACACCCCCGGCGTCAGCTTCGGCGGCTGGAACCGCGGGGATTCCATGACCCTGGTGTGCGCCGTGGGCTGCGGGTTCCACATCGCCTTCACCGGCATCTTCTCCCGGCGTTCCAACGGATGGGTCCTGGCCTTCATGCAGGTGGCGACCATCGCCGTGGTTTCCTGCGCCATCACCGCCTTCCTCCCCGCCCCCCACGGATTCCAGGGCGCCCGCCAGGCCCTGGCCGCCCCGGGGGTGTGGCTGGCCCTGGGCTACCTGGGCATCCTGGCCACGTCCCTGGCCTTCTACCTCATGTCCACCCTCCAGGCCCACCTGGGCAGCACCGAGGCCGCCATCCTCTACTCCCTGGAACCGGTGTTCACGGCCCTCCTGGCCATGACCGGGTGGGTCCCCGGCATCCGGGAGCGGCTCTCCCCCCTCCAGTTGGCGGGGGGCGGCATCATCCTGGGCGCCATGCTCCTGGCCGAGGTCGGCCCCGCGTGGATGGCCCGGTTCGGGGATTCCAGCCCCGAGCGGGACGGCTGAGCGATAATCGAAAAAGGAGGACCCCGTGATCATCGTTACCGGAGGAGCCGGATTCATCGGCAGCAACGTCGTCAAGGAGCTCAACAGGCGGGGCCGCACCGATATCCTGGTCGTGGACAACCTGGAGCGCTCCGAGAAGTTCCGTAACCTCTCCAACCTGGTCATCCAGGACTACATGGACAAGCGGGCCTTCCGCGCGCGGCTGGACGCGGGCACCTTCGACCTCCAGGCGGACGCCATCCTCCACAACGGCGCCTGCTCCGACACCATGGGCGGCGACGGCCGCTACATGCTGGAGAACAACTTCGGGGATTCCAAGGCCCTCCTCCACTACGCGCTCTCCAAGTCCATCCCCTTCGTGTACGCCTCCAGCGCCGCCACCTACGGCCCCGGCCCCGTCTTCGTCCCGGATCCCGCCAACGAGCGCCCCCTCAACGTCTACGGCTATTCCAAGCTCCTGTTCGACCAGCACGTGCGCCACATCCTCCCCCAGGTGCGCAGCACCGTGGTGGGCCTGCGCTACTTCAACGTCTACGGCCCCCGGGAGGATCACAAGGGCCGCATGATGTCCGTGCTGCACCAGCTCCTGCGCCAGCTGCGCCAGGAGGGCGTCTGCCGCCTCTTCGCGGGCACCGACGGCTACGGCGACGGCGAGCAGGTGCGGGACTTCGTCTTCGTGGGCGACATCGTGGACATCGGCCTCCACTTCGCCCAGGCCCCCCTCACCAAGGCCATCCTCAACGCCGGCACCGGCAAGGCCCGCAGCTTCAACGCCATCGCCCGCACCCTCATCGCCCACCTGGGCCAGGGCCGCATCGACTACATCCCCTTCCCCCCCGAACTCACCGGAAAGTACCAGAGCTTCACCCAGGCCGACCTCACCACCCTCCGCGCCGCCGGCTACACCCGCCCCATGACCGAACTCGAGGAAGGCATCCGGCTCACCCTCGCAGAACTCTGAGCCCCGGCGGGATCGACGCCCGTGTCCCGGACCTTCGCCCCGTTTCGTAGACGCAGGCAAGCTGCGTCTACGGAGAGCTCACGTTCAGGGGCGCGGTGTGGGTGTTGCCACGCTCCAGCTTCGTTCTACGTTTTGCGGGCTTGGCCGTGGAGGATCCCCGGGATGGCCTATGTCCCTTGGACCCGCTTCAAGGGGTCGGCCTGAAGGTTCGCAGGCGCCGACGTCAGTTTGCTGATCAACGTCGGCGCGGGACGGTGGGCCGCAAAGGTCCCCTTGAAGCGGGTCCAAGGGGAATAGGCCTTTCCGGGGAGCCCGGCCGTCCAGGGTGCCTCCCTGCTCCCCGAAGCCGGAGCGTGGCAACACCCACGCCGCGCCCTTGAACGTGAGTAGTCCGTAGACGCAGCTTGCCTGCGTCTACGAACCGGGGCGCGAGTCCGGGACACGCGCGACGACCCCGCCTCAGGGCCTGTCCAGCACCACCAGCGTTACGTCGTCGGAGAAGGGGGTGGATTCGTTGAAGGCGATGGCGCGGTGGACGATGTGGTCGGCGGCCTCCTCCTCGTCGGCGGGGAGGTCGGAGCAGATTTCCAGGAGGCCCTCGTCGCCCAGGAAGGAACGGTCCTCCCGCTCCACCTCCACGAGGCCGTCGGTGTAGACGATGAGGCGGTCGCCCCGCAGGAAGGGGCAGGTCTGCTGGTGGAAGCGCAGGCCCTCCTCGATGCCCAGCATGAAGCCCCGTTCGCCCAGGACGGTGGGAACCCGGGGGCCGCCGGAGGCGCCCTGGGAAATGAGCATGGGGGCCACGTGGCCGGCGGCGACGTACTGGAGGGTGTCGGAGGCCGGGTCCAGGCGCGCCAGGAAGGCGGTGGCGAACTGCTCGGAGAGGGTGCTGCGGGCCAGGTCCCGGTTCATGGCCTGGGCCCAGGCCAGGGGCCCGTCCCCGAAGCGCACCTGGTTCTCGAAGCAGGTCTTGACCATGGCGGAGATGAGCGCGGCGGTCACCCCGTGCCCGCTCACATCGGCGATCATGAGGGCCACGCTGTCGTCGGGGAGGTTGAGGATGGCGTAGATGTCCCCGCCGATGCCCTCGGCGGGCAGGTAGCGGTGGGTGTAGCGGATGGGGCCCGCCTGCCCCGGAATGGGGGGCAGCAGGCCCACCTGCAGGCGCGCCGCCAGGCTCAGCTCGGCCGTCATGCGCTCCTGGAACCGCGTCAGCTCCAGGTTCTGGCGCTTGATCTCCTTCTGCATCCCGATGATGCGGAAGGCGGACTCCACCTTGGCCATCACCTCCTGGGCGTGGAAGGGCTTGGAGATCATGTCGTCGGCGCCGAGGTTCAGGCCGCCGATCTTGGAGGCCGTGCCGTCCAGGGCCGACACCAGCACGAAGAAGGTGTCCCGGGTGCGGGGGTTCCCCTTCACCGCCTGGCAGAGCTCATCCCCGGCCATCTCCGGCATGCGGAGGTCCGAAAGGATGAGATCGGGCTGGACCTTGGCCATTTCGTCCAGGGCCACCCGGCCGTTCTCCGCCAGGAGAACGGTGTAGCCGGCGCGCTTGAGGTAGAAGCTGAGGATATCCCGGATGGGGGCTTCGTCATCGACGACCAGCACGACGCCTTTTTGCATGCTTCAGGCCCCGCGCAGCGCGTCCTGCTCCGTGGTGAAGATGGAGAAGTAGTTCGTGAGGTTGGTCTGGTCGAAGGTCTTCTTGACCTGGGGCGGAAGGGCGCACAGGTGGAGCTTGCCGTTGTTCTTGTCCACGCTGTTCCGGGCCGCCACCAGAAGGCCCAGTCCCGAGGAATCGATGAAGGAAACGGCCTCGAGGTTGATGACCAGCAGCTTGGGCTGGAGCGTGGTCACGGTGTCCCGGATCACGTCCCGCAGCTGGGCCGTCACCTCGAAATTGACCTTGCCTTGGATGGTAACGACCGAAGCGTTTCCTTCCTGGCGGGTCTGGATGTTCAACATGGTGCCTCCTGCGTCACATATTCGAATATCCGGGGTAGCCTGCCGGAAGGATTGTACTGCGAAAAAATCGATGGAAAAGGCTGATTCTTGGAAAACTGCCGGAACGGGGCCGGAGCCCCGTTCCGGGACGGGCGGGACTACTTGACGGCGAAGGCGGCCACGAGCACGTAGATCACCAGGGCCTCGATGAGGGCCAGGCCGATGATCATGGTGGTGCGGATGTTGCCGGCGGCCTGGGGATTGCGGGCGATGCCCTCGCAGGCGGCGACCACGGCCTTGCCCTGGGCCATGCCGCAGCCGGCGGCCGCGATGGCGAGGGCGATGTGGGCCAGGAACTTGCCTTCGAAGATGCCGGGGGCGGGGGCGCCGGGGACCTGGGCGAAGGCGGCCACGGCCAGGGTGAACAGGAAGGCGGTGGTGAGGAACTTCTTCATGGGAAACCTCGAAAAGGGGGACGCGGGGTTCGGAATCCCGACGTCCGGTGGGAAACGGGGCTAGTGCTCGTGCGCCACGGCGCCGGACACGTAGATCGTGGCCAGCATGATGAACACGAAGGTCTGGATCAGGCCGAAGAAGAGGCCCATGACCATGAGGGGCACGGGCACCACCAGGGGGGCCAGGCCGAAGAAGATGCCGGTGACCACGTGCTCGCCCGCGATGTTGCCGAAAAGGCGCAGGCTGTGGCTCAGGATCCGGCTGAACAGGCCCAGGATCTCCAGGGGCCACATGAGGATCCACAGGAACCACACGGGACCCGCGAAGTGGCCCAGGTACTTGCCCACCCCGTGCTCGCGCATGCCGTGGAAGTTGTAGTAGAGGAACACCACCAGGGCGCAGCCCAGGGTCACGTTGTAGTTGGCCGTGCCCGAGCCCAGGCCCGGGATGAGGCCGAAGAGGTTGTTCAGCAGGATGAAGACGCCCAGGGTGCCCACCAGGGGCACGTAGCGGTCCGGGTGGTGCGCCACGTTGTCCGCCACGAGGGTGCGCACGAAGCTCACCAGGTACTCCATGGTCTGCTGCAGGGGGCCCGGCACCCGCACCATCTTCGCCCGCACCAGGAGCACCAGGACGACCGTCACCAGGGCCGCCAGGACGGAGATGAGGAGGTGGTCGTAGCGCTCCAGCACCGACAGGGGCGCGCCGTGGGCGAAGGAGGGCCACGGATGCCTGGCCAGCCCCAGGAGGTTGGTCAGCAGGACCGCGAGAAAGGACGCATGGTGTTCCATGGTGGGGACCTCGGGTGCTCAGTCGGGCCGGAAGATCAACCATAACGCTTCCAGCACGATGGAAACGCTGAACAGGAGGATTCCGGTGACGAAGGGTAGGACTTCCGAAGGGAAGCAGACCATCATCCCACGCAGGAGAAGCACGATCAACGCCAGTTTGGCCAGGACCAGGAACCCGAAGAGCCACCGCCGCCTCACGGAAGGGGTCAGCATGCCGTTCACCACCCACCGGTGCAGGGCCCAGAACAGGAGGCTGGCCGCCCCCCCCGCCGCGAACACCAGGGCCGCCCTCCAGGACCTCAGCCCCCCCCAGCCCGCCGCACCCAGGGGCACCAGGGCCAGCTGGATGCGGTTGATGCGCACCAGGTGGTGGGCGCCCCCGTCCTCAGCCGCCATGGGAATCGTCCTTGCGCTTGCGTTCGGCCTCGTCGTAGCGGTCCAGGCGCACCGTCGTCTTGTAGAGCTCCCAGAAGCCGGTGGCCACGCCCCAAACCAGGCCCACCCACATGCCGGCCCGGGGGTGCCCGAAGAACCCCCCGATCCAGCGCCCCAGGAAGAAGCCCAGGACGATGGCGATGGGAAACACCATGCCCAGGCCCATGAGGTCGCCCCACAGGGCGCGCTCCCGGGGGTCCACCCCCTTCTCCTTGCGCTGGAACAGCATGCCGTCACCCGCTTCCGGTCGATTGACACCCATTGTAACGGCCATCGCCGGCGGTTCCCCAGGGGGGAAACCGCCGGCGATGAAGGAAAACCCGGCTAGAGGATCGTTCCGGCCCAGTCCAGGAGGTAGGCTCCGAAGAGGGTCCCCACCAGCACCAGGGCGCAGGAGAGGCCCACCACCAGGCGGGTGATGCCGCCCACGGGCCGGACCTCGGCGTCGGCGGGCTCCTTGAAGTACATCGCCGCCACCACCGCCAGGTAGTAGTAGGCCGCCACGGCGCTGGTGAGCAGGGCGATGACCGTGAGGGTCACATGCCCCTGCTCGATGGCGAGCTTGAACAGGTAGAACTTGCTGAAGAAGCCCACCAGGGGCGGAATGCCCGCCAGGCTCAGCAGGATGACCATCATGGCGAAGGCAAGCACCGGCCGGGTGCGGGAAAGGCCCCGGAAGTCCTCGATGCGCTCCCCCTCCCCCTTGCCCTGGAGGTAGATGACGATGCCGAAGGCGCCGCTCTGCATGAACAGATAGGTGAGCATGTAGAGCCAGATGGCCTGCACCCCGCCGGGGACGTTGGAGCTGAGGACGCCCAGCAGCATGTAGCCCACGTGGGCGATGCTGGAATAGGCCAGCAGGCGCTTCATGGTCTGCTGCCGGAGGGCGGCGATGTTGCCCAGGACCATGCTGGCCCCCGCCACGAAGGCCAGAGGCGCCATCCACTCGCTGTGGAGGCTGCCGAAGCCCGAGCCGAAGACCCGGGCGAAGGCCGCCAGGGAGGCCGCCTTGGGCGCCATGGACATGAACGCGGTGATGGCCGTGGGGGCCCCGTCATAGGCGTCCGGGCTCCACATGTGGAAGGGCACCGCCGCCACCTTGAAGCAGAAGCCCACCAGGACCATGAGGATCCCGAGGAAGACCAGCAGGTTGCTGGACATGGGCACGATCGCCAGCTTCTCGCTCAGGTCCGCGAGGTTCGTGGTGACCCCGCCCGTGGCGGCGAACAGGAGGCTGATGCCGAACAGGAGGATGCCGCTGGAGAAGGCCCCCAGCAGGAAGTACTTCACCCCCGCCTCGATGCTCCGCTCCTGGGTGCGGAAGTACGCCACCAGGATGTAGATGCACAGCGCCATGAGCTCCAGGGAGAAGTAGAGGGACACCAGGTCCGTGGCCCCCACCAGGAAGAGCATGCCCGTCACCGAGTAGAGGATCAGGGCGTAGTACTCCACGGACTGGTCCTTGTGGAGATCCAGCTGCAGCTGGCTGAGGAGCACGGTGATGACGCCCGCGGCCAGGCAGAGGTACTGGAAGCCCCGGGTGATGCCGTCCACCTGGAACATGCGGGAGAACCCCTGGGCATTGGGCGTCCGGCTCACGAGGAAGGCCGCGGCCAGGAGCACGATGACCGTCAAGGCGGCCCACTGGCCCTTGCCGCCCTTGGGCACGAACATGTCGCCCGGCCACAGCATGACCGTGGCGGCTACCAGGATGAGGAGCTGCGGGTAGATGAGCGGAAGGTCCCGGGCCAGGGTCCCCCACAATCCGGCGGCGAAGGACATTATTCACCCCCTCCGTGGCTGGGTTCGGCGTGTCCCTCGGCGGCGCCCTCCGCGTGGGCCGGGGCGGCCATGGCCGCCATGCCGCGCTTGGCGGCCTCCCGCTGGGCGGCGGTGAGGGGCTGGAGCTTGTAGAAGGAGGGGTTCACCTGGGTCACCAGCTTCTCCACCGGCTTGTCCAGGACGGCCAGGAGGGGCTTGGGATAGAGGCCGATCCAGAAGGCGGCGATGAGGAGGGGCACGAAGTAGGCGATCTCCCGCGGGTTCAGGTCGGCCATCTTGGTGTTGGTCTCGCTGATGGGCCCGAACATGGCGCGCTGGTAGAGCCAGAGCATGTAGGCGGCGCCCAGGATGATGCCCGTGGTGGCGGCCACCGCGATCCAGGGGGCGGCCTGGAAGGCGCCCTGCAGGATGGCGAACTCCCCGATGAAGCCGTTGAGGCCCGGGAGCCCGATGCTGCTCATGGTCATGATCATGAAGACCGTGGCGTAGATGGGCATGGTCTTGGACAGGCCGCCGTATTCCGCGATGAGGCGGGTGTGGCGCCGCTCGTAGACGATGCCCACGATGAGGAAGAGCGCGGAGGTGGAGATGCCGTGGTTGAGCATCTGGAGGATGCCGCCGGTGATGCCGTTGGGGTTCAGGGCGAAGATGCCCAGCATGCACAGGCCCAGGTGGCTCACGGAGGAGTAGGCCACGAGCTTCTTCATGTCCTTCTGGATCATGGCCACCAGCGCGCCGTAGATGACGCCGATGATCGCCAGGGTCATGAACCAGGGCATCAGCTCCTTGGTGGCGTCCGGGGCGATGGGGAGCAGGAAGCGCAGGAAGCCGTAGGTCCCCATCTTCAGCAGCACGCCGGCCAGGACCACGGAGCCCGCGGTGGGGGCCTCCACGTGGGCGTCAGGCAACCAGGTGTGGAAGGGGAACATGGGCACCTTGATGGCGAAGCCCAGGAAGAAGGCCACCGCCAGGAGGGTCTGGAAGGTGTGGGACTGCTGGGCGACCGTGGAGGCCATGGCCTGGAAGGAGGCGATGGACATGTCGTACTGGCCCGTGGTCTTGAACTGGAGGAAGTAGATGGCCAGGATGGCCACCAGCATCAGCACCGAGCCCGCCAGGGTGTAGAGGAAGAGCTTGATGGCCGCGTAGAGCTTCTGGGGCCCGCCCCAGATGGCGATCAGGAAGTACATGGGCACCAGCATCAGTTCCCAGAAGAGGTAGAACTGGAACATGTCCTGGGTGATGAAGACCCCCAGCATGCTGAACTGCATGACCAGCAGCCAGATGTAGTACTCCTTGTGGCGCTCCAGGACGGAGGTGAACGAGCACCACACCACGATGAAGCCCAGGAGCGTGGTGAGCAGCAGCAGCACCAGGCTGATGCCGTCCATGCCGATGCTGAACTTCACCCCGATGCTCGGGATCCAGTCGCAGGAGAAGGCCCACTGCACCGCCGCGGAGGAGCGGTCGTACTGGAACCAGAGCGGGAGGCTCAGGAGGAAGTCGGCCACCGTGAAGGCGAGGGCCCCCAACTCGAAGGTCCGCCGGCTCTCCTTCGGCACGAAGAGGAGGAAGAGGGCCCCCAGGAGGGGAAGGATGGTGACCCACAACGGGAGGTTTTGGTACCAGGGGATCATGGGAACTCCAGGGAGCGTCTTAAAGGTCCAACAGCGGATTCAAGGGGGAGAAGGGATTCAGGCCAGGAACTTCCAGAAGGCGAAGACCAGGAAGCCCAGGAACATGACGAAGGCGTAGTTCTGCACCCGGCCGCTCTGGAGCTTCCGGAAGCCGCCGGCGATCTGCTGGAGCACCCACGCCACCAGGTTCACGAGGCCGTCGATGATCCGGGCGTCGAACCAGTGCAGGGCGTGGCTGCTGAGGAGGGTGAACCGCGCGGCGCCGTTCACCATGCCGTCCACCGCCCAGGTGTCGAAGGCCCAGAGCTGGGCTCCCAGCTGCTTGCAGGGCCCGATGAAGGCGGCTTCGTAGAATTCGTCGATGTAGTACTTGGCGTTCACCCACTCGAACAGTTCGGGGAAGCGCTTCACGAAGGCCCTGGGCTTGGACCAGGTGGGATCCGCGCCGTAGAACCACCAGGCCAGCCCCATGGCGGCCGGGGCCCAGATCACGGTGGCCACGAACATGAGGATGTACTCCATGGCCGGGATGGCCTCGTGGGCCTCGTGGGCATGGGCCTGGAAGAGCAGCGGCGCGATCCATTCGCTGAAGTGCCCGCTGCCGATCCAGTGGAGGCTGTGGGGGATGTTCAGGAAGCCGCCCACCAAGGCCAGCAGCGCCAGCAGGGCCACGGGGAGCCACATGTTCCAGGGCACCTCCGTGGGGGTATGGCCGTGGGAGCCGTGGGAGTCGTGGCCGGCGTGATCGTCGTGGCCGTGACCCGCATGGTCGTCGGCGGCGTGGTGGACTTCCGAGGGCACGGTGAGGTGGTGGGGGTCATGCCCCGCCCCCCGGTACTCCCCGAAGAAGGTCATGGCCATGAGCCGGACCATGTAGAAGGCGGTCATGAAGGCCGCGACCATGCCCATGCACCAGGCCACCAGGTTCAGGGTGGAGCCCTGGTAGGTGCCGCCCGCGAACCATCCCTCGAACACCTTCCACAGGATCTCGTCCTTGGAGAAGAAGCCCGAGAAGGGGAAGATGCCCGCGATGGCCAGGGTGGCGATGCCCATGGACGCGAAGGTCCAGGGCATGTATTTCCTCAGCCCGCCCATGTTGCGCATGTCCTGCTCGTGGTGGCAGGCCAGGATCACCGAGCCCGATCCGAGGAAGAGGGCGGCCTTGAAGAAGGCGTGGGTGAACACGTGGAACATGCCCGCGGAGAAGGCCCCCGCGCCCATGCCCATGAACATGAAGCCCAGCTGGCTCACCGTGGAGTAGGCCAGCACCTTCTTGATGTCGTACTGGGCCAGGCCCATGCTGGCCGCCACCAGCGCCGTGAGGGCGCCGATGAAGAGCACCAGGGAGAGCGCCACGGGAGCGTTGATGTAGATGAAGTTGAGCCGGGCGATCATGTAGAGGCCCGAGGTCACCATGGTGGCCGCGTGGATCAGGGCGCTCACCGGGGTCGGGCCCGCCATGGCGTCCGGAAGCCAGACGTAGAGGGGGATCTGGGCGCTCTTGCCGCAGGCGCCCAGGAACAGGCAGCAGCCGATGAGGTTGAACCACCAGGTGGGGGCGTGGGAGATGCCGAAGAGCGTGATCTCGGGCCGCGCCAGGATCTCCCGGGTCATGCCCATGAGCGTGTCGAAGTCCACCGAGCCGTAGATCATGAAGATCAGGAAGAACCCGATGAGGAACCCGAAGTCGCCGATGCGGTTGGTGACGAAGGCCTTCTTGCCCGCCACCGCCGCGTACTCGCGGTCGAAGTAGAACCCGATCAGCAGGTAGCTGCAGAGCCCCACCCCTTCCCAGCCCAGGAACATGATGATCATGTTCGCGCCCAGCACCAGGTTGAGCATGGAGAAGATGAAGAGGTTCAGGTAGGCCATGAAGCGGTAGTACTCGCCGCTCTTGCGCTCATCGGCCATGTACCCCGTGGAGAACAGGTGGATGAGGAAGCCCACCCCGGTCACCAGAAGGCCCATGCAGGCCGAAAGGGGATCCACCTTGTAGGCCCAGGCCATGGTGTTGGTGGTGAGCCCGCCCAGCACCTGGGCGTCGCCCAGGCTCAGCCAGGTCCACACCGTCTGGGTCACGGACCGGTTCGCGGGCGCCATGCCCATGAGCTGGACGAAGGTGTAGCACACCAGCAGGAAGGACGCCGCCACCGAACCCAGGGCGATGAGGTCCACCACCTTGTTGTTCTTCAGCGATCGCCCCGTGGCGCCGTTGAGGATGGCGCCGAACAGCGGCAGGAAGGGGATGAGCCAGAGCACGGGACTGTGGAGGGGCGTGCTCAGCGCTGCGTGTTCCATGATCATGCGTTCACCTGGATCGAAGTCATCGGAGGAATGGTCATTCTCAGCCCTTGAGGAGGTTGATCTGGTCCACCTGGATGGTGTCCTTCTTGCGGTAGAGGGCCACCACCAGCGCCAGGCCGATGGCCACCTCCGCCGCGGCCAGGCCCATCACCAGCAGGGCGAAGGCCTGTCCCGCCACCGTGCCCGCGTGGCGCGCGAAGGCCACGAGGTTCAGGTTGGCGGCGTTGAGCATGAGCTCCACGCACATGAGGATCACCAGGGCGTTGCGCCGGACGAGAACGCCCGCCACGCCCACCGAGAACAGCAGGAAGGAGATGAAGAGGACCGTGTTCATGGATGCCATGGTCTACACCCTTTCCTTCTTGGCCAGCGTCACGGCGCCCACCAGGGCCACCAGCAGGATCACCGAGAGGATCTCGAAGGGCAGCAGGTAGCCCGCGAAGAGCCCGCGGCTCACGGCCTGGGAGTTGTCCCGGGCCACGTCCAGCCCCCGGGCGAGGTCCGGGTCCAGGGTGAGGGCCACGGCCGCGCTCCTGGGGAACCAGGTGCTCACGAACACCCCCACGATGGCCGCCGCCCCGATGGCCACCGCCACCAGCGCGTAGGGCGTCTGGGACTGGAACAGGCCCTTTTCCTTGTACTTGGTCATCTCCACCAGCATGACCACGAAGAGGAAGAGCACCACGATGCCCCCGGCGTAGACCAGGAGCTGGGCCACCGCCAGGAACTCGGCGCTCATGCAGAGGTAGCATCCCGCGATGGAGAGCATGGCGAAGAGGAAGCCCACCACGCTGTGCACCGCGTTCTTGGAGAAGACCAGCGCCAGCGCCCCGCCCACGGCCATGAGGCCGAAGACCAGGAACAGGTTGCGCCCGATGAAGGCCAGGAAGGTTTCGACCATGGTTCAGTCCTCGTCCGAATAGGAGAACTTGCCGACCGGGGTCAGCCCGAACATGTTCTGGGACTGGCCCAGCATGCCGATGGAGAAGTCCTCGCGGTTGTAGGCCGCCAGTTCGAACTGGTGGTTAAGGATGATGGAATCGAACCCGCAGCTCTCCACGCAGAACTCGCAGAAGATGCAGCGTTCCATCTCGAAATCGTAGCGGGTGGGGATCTTCGTCTTGCGCCCCTCCTTCTTGCCGCTCTCGATGGTGATCACCTGGGTGGGGCAGATCTTCTCGCAGGCCAGGCAGCACACGCACTTGATCTCGCCCTGCTCGTCCTTGAGCATGGTGAGCCGCCCCCGGAACCGGGGCGCCAGCTTCACGGGCACCTCCGGGTACTCGTCCGTGACGTGCATCTTCACCTTGCGCCGGTTGGCGGTGGAGAACACCTTCGCGAAGTGCGTGCCCGTGAGCTTCATCCCCTTGAAGATGTCCACCGGGATCAATGTCTTGAGGAACTTTCGCATACTCACTCCCCTAGGCCGCGTAGCGCACGGCCGCGGCCAGCACCACAAGGACAAGCGTGAAAGGAATCAGATATTTCCACGCCACTGCCATGACCTGGTCGTACCGGTAGCGGGGAATGGTCCCGCGCACCCAGATGAAGACGAACAGCAGGAGGATCATCTTCCCGACGTACCAAAGGGCGTTGGGCCCGCCCACCAGCGGAAGGTTCTGGATGAAGCGGTGCAGCCCGAAGGGCGCCAGGTAGGGCCCGCCCAGGAAGAACGCGCTGGCCAGGGCCGAAACGACCACCATGTTGATGTATTCGGCCAGGTAGAAGAACCCGAAGCGCATGCCCGAGTACTCCGTGTGGAAGCCCGCCACCAGTTCGTTCTCGGCCTCGGGCATATCGAAGGGCATGCGGTTCGTCTCGGCGAAGCCGCAGGTGAAGTACACCAGGAAGCCCACCGCCATGAGCGGCGCGGCCAGGGGGGAGGTCTCCAGGGCCAGCTTGCGGGTCATCTCGTTGAAGTTCAGGGTCCCGGTGAGGACCACGGGCACCAGGAGGCTCAGGGTCAGCGGCACCTCGTAGCTGACGATCTGCGCGCCCGAGCGGAGGCCGCCCAGCAGGGGGTACTTGGAATTGGAGGCCCAGGCGCCCAGCACGATGCCGTAGACGCCCACCGAGGCGATGCCCAGGATGAACAGCAGGCCCACGTTCATGTCGGTGATGAAGCCGTTGAAGGGCACCCCGCCCAGGATCGGCACGAACTTCGGGAAGGTGAACAGCGCCCCGGGGTAGAAGCTGACGGCGGCGAAGACCACCACCGACGCGATCAGGGAAAGCGCGGGCGCCACCAGGAAGATGGCCCGGTCCGCCTTGGTGGGGACGATGTCCTCCTTCAGGAACAGCTTGGCGATGTCGCCCACCAGCATGGGCAGGCCGCGCCAGTAGGACAGGAAGGGCACCTTGCCCATGCGCCACATGCCGCGGTTCAGCCAGCCCGTGAGGCCCACCCGGTGGCCCGCGATGCGGGTGGCGCCCAGGCGGTCCTGGGCGTGGCCCAGCACCTTGCGTTCCGCGTAGATGGTGAGCGGCACGATGATGAAGATGAAGAGGACCACGCACACGGCCTGGATCACGGCCATCAGGCAGGTCTGGAGGAGGGTCAGCTCGGGGGTTGCGTTCATCGGTCGATCTCTCCCAGGACCACGTCAAGCGTTCCGATCGTGGCGATCACGTCGGCCACCAGCCCGCCCTCGATCATCATGGGCAGGGCCTGGAGGTTGATGAAGCCCGGGGCCCGCACGTGGAAGCGGTAGGGGTTCAGGGACCCCTTCTCCCCCACCAGGTAGTAGCCCAGCTCGCCCTTGGGGGCCTCGGTGGGGTGGTAGACCTCGTTCACCTCGGAGCGGAGCACCTTGGGAAGCTTGGCCATGACCGGTCCTTCCGGAAGCCCGTCGATGCACTGCTGGATGATCCGCGTGCTCTGGCGCATTTCCTCCAGGCGCACGAGATACCGCGCGTAGGTATCCGCCTCGGTGCGGGTGGGCACCTCGAAGTCCATCTCGGAGTAGGCCGCGTAGGGGAAGGCCTTGCGGATGTCGTAGGACACCCCGGCGGCCCTCAGCACCGGTCCCGTGACGCCCATGGCGATGGCGTCCTCGGCCTTGAGCAGGCCGATGCCGACGGTGCGCTTCTTCCAGATGCGGTTTTCGGTGAGCAGGGTCTCATATTCGTTGATGCAGTCCGGGAACTTCGCCAGGAAGTTCCGGACCAGCTTCTCGAACCCGGGGGGGAGGTCCTCCCGCAGCCCGCCGATGCGGAAGGCCGTGGTGGTGAGCCGGGAACCGCAGAAGGCGTCGAAGATGTCCAGGATCGCCTCCCGCTCGCGGAAGGTGTAGATGAAGACCGTCATGGCGCCGATGTCGAGCCCGTGGGTGGCCAGCCAGATGAGGTGGGAGGCCAGCCGGTTGAACTCGTTGAGCATCGTGCGGATGTACGTGGCCCGCCGGGGCACCGTGATCCCGAAGAGCTTCTCGATGGACTCCGCCCAGCCCAGGTTGTTGGCGATGGCGGACGTGTAGTCCATGCGGTCCGTCCACACCTGTCCCTGGAAGAAGCTCTTGTTCTCGCAGATCTTCTCCACGCCCCGGTGAAGGTAGCCGATGCAGGGCGTGCACTTGGTGACGATCTCGCCGTCCAGCTTGAGCTTCAGGCGCAACACCCCGTGCGTGGACGGGTGCTGCGGTCCCATATTGATTTCCATCTCCTCGTTCTTGAACACAAGGAACTCCTATTCAGCTTTGGGCGGATGGAGGTTGATGCCCAGGTTCCCGGCCTTCTCCATCGCGAGGCGCATCAGCACGCCGCTCCGGTCCTCGCGGAAATCGATGTCCCGCTGGCCGAGGCCGGGGGTCGGATATTCCTTGCGGAGGGCGTGGCCCTCCCAGTCCTCGGGGCAGAGGATGCGGGTCATGTCGGGATGGCCCTGGAAGCGGATGCCCAGCATGTCCCAGATCTCCCGCTCCAGCCAGTTGGCCGTGGGGTAGACGGGAACGGCGCTGGCGGGCTCGTAGCCCTCGGGCACCAGGATGCGCAGGCGCAGGCGCTTGTGCCGGCGGATGCTGGTGAGGTGGTAGACCACCGCGAAGGCCCAGCCCTGGGCCGCCGGATAATGGGTCGCCGTCTCGTCCGCGAGCATCTCGTAGCGCAGCGCCGGATCCTCCCGGCAGAGCTCCAGGGCCTCCCGGAGGGCGTCCCGGTGGAGCTGGACGGTCATTTCGCCGCCCTGCTGGAAGGCCTCCTCCACCTTGTCGCCGAGGACCTCCATGATCTTCAGGAGATCGGGATCCGCGGGCGCCGTGGGCGCGGGGAACTTCATGTCGTTGGCGTCGGGCTTGGGCACGGGACGCACGGGCGCCTTGGGGGCGTCCTTGCCCTCGGCCTCGGCCTTGGCCTTGGCGGTCTCGTAGTCCGCGAGGGTCTTCTTCCACTTGGCCTCGTCGGCGGCGGCCAGGGCGGCCTGCTCCTCCTGGTAGGTCTTCAGGCTGGGCAGGGGCACCGTCTTGGGCATCACCACCTGCCGGTTGGGCGCGGCCTTGAGATCGTAGACGTAGGCGGCGGGCGCCTCCGGAACGGCGGGGGCCTCGGGCGCCTTCACGACAACCGGCTCCGGAATCTTCACGGGCTCGGGCACCTTCACGGGCTCCGGCGCCTTCACCGGCTCCGGCGCCTTGGCGGCCGGCGCTTCCGGAGCGGGAGGCGCGGGGGCCGGGGCTTCGGAGACCGGAGCCTCCGTCGCGGCCTCGGCCACCTGCTCGAACTTGATGACGGTCACGGGGCACCCGGCGGCCGCGGCGACGATGCCGGCCTCCAGGCTCTTCTGCAGGTCCGCCTTGAGGGGCGCCTTCTCGGCCCGGTTCTCGGTGGTCTGGCCATCCGTCCGCACGGCCGCGTTGATCACGCAGGTATCGTCCGTGACATGGAAAACGTCCGCGCACTCCGCCTCGCAGGCGTTGCAGACGATACAGCCTTCGTCGATCCAGACTTTGATGATTGCCATGGCTAGCCCACCGCCTCGAAGATTTCCTTGTAGCGGTCAGCCATGCTGCTCGCCATGATCTTGTCCTGGAGCTTCATGAACCCGTACAGGAGCCCCTCGGGCCGGGGCGGGCATCCGGGGATGTACACGTCCACGGGAACCACCTTGTCCACCCCCTGGATGGTGTGGTAGCTGTCGAAGGGCCCGCCGGCCGTTGCGCAGCTGCCCATGGCGATCACCCACTTGGGCTCGGGCATCTGGTCGTAGAGCTGCTTGATGATGGGCGCCATCTTGTAGGTGACGGTGCCGGCCACGATCATGAGGTCCGCCTGCCGGGGGGAGGCCCGGAAGATGCCGCAGCCGAACCGGTCGAAGTCGAAGCGCGCGGCCCCGGCGGCCATCATCTCGATGGCGCAGCAGGCCAGCCCGAAGGTCATGGGCCACACGCTGGTGGCGCGGGACCAGTTGATGACCTTCTCTACCTTGGTGGTGATGAGGATGTTCTCCAAGGCCGAGGGTTGATTCATCATTCCCATGTGAGGGCTCCTTTGGACCAGATGTACCCGTAACCGAAGAGAAGCAGGAACAGGAAGATACCCATCTCCACGAGGCCGAAGACGGCGAGTTCCTTCATCTGGATGGCCCAGGGCATGAGAAAGACCGTTTCCACGTCGAACACCAGGAACATCACCGCCACCAAGTAATAACGCACCGAGAACTTCTCCCGGGCCTCCGCGACGGTCTTGATTCCGCACTCGTAGGTCGAATACTTGGCGGCGGTGGGTATATGCGGACGTACGACTCTGGAAATGCCCCAGATCACCACCGGCAAAGCGATGGCGACCAGTATCAGCAATAAGACTGGAACATAACTGCGCATGGCACCTCCCGGGGGAGCGGTCGTTAGGATTTCCATTGTGGTATCTGGGCCCAAGGCTGGTCAATGAAGGATACCCGAGGAATTAAGTCAATAAGACCCTTTGAACCCCCGACCAAATCGACCCACTATTAGGCATGGTACCCCCTCCCGCCCCCCCATCCGACCCCGGAAGTCCCCTTCTCGCCAGCGAAATGACCGCCGTCCTGGCAACAGAGGAACTTACCAAGACCGAGTACCGCCCGGCCTCCCTCTACCCCACCCTGGACCTCACCCGGGAACCGGTGGATTTCGCCCTTTTCCAAGCGATCCCCCTGGATTTGATGTTGAAACATCGATTTGTCCCGGTGCACGAGCGGGACGGCGCCCTCTGGCTGGCCATGGCCGATCCCCTGGACGTGGTGGCCCAGGATCTCCTCCGCATGCACCTCAAGCGCCCCCTGCGCTTCGCGGCGGCCCCCTTCGCCCAGATCCAGGTGGTGCTGAAGAAATCGGAATCGGGCCAGAAGGTCCTGGAGGAGGCCGGCGAGGCCCTCCGGGTCCAGGTGCTCCGGGAGGAGGACATCGACGAGGACGTCCTGGACCTGGAGAACCTCACCGACAAGGAGGAGGCGCCCATCATCCGCCTGGTGGACACCACCATCTTCAACGCCCTCCAGCGCCGCGCCTCGGACATCCACCTGGAGACCACCAGCAGCGGGTTCCAGATCAAGTACCGCATCGACGGCAGCCTCTACGCCGCCGCCGACCCCATCGACCGCCGTTTCGCCTCCCCCATCATCAGCCGCATCAAGGTCATGTCCGAGCTGGACATCGCCGAGAAGCGCAAGCCCCAGGACGGGCGCTTCAAGCTCAAGGTCCGGGGCCGTGCCATCGACTTCCGCGTGAGCATCATGCCCACCATCCACGGCGAGGACTCCGTCATCCGCATCCTGGACAAGGAGAACCTCAGCGAGGAGTTCAAGAGCCTCAGCCTGGACATCCTGGGCTTCTCCCCCGCGGAGCTGACCCGCCTGCGCCGCTTCGCCCGGGAGCCCTACGGCATGTTCCTGGTCACGGGCCCCACCGGCAGCGGCAAGACCACCACGCTGTACGCCGTCCTCAGCGAGATCCGCAGCCCCGAGGACAAGCTGATCACCATCGAGGACCCGGTGGAGTACCAGCTGGAGGGCGTCACCCAGATCCCGGTCAACGAGAAGAAGGGCCTCACCTTCGCCGTGGGCCTGCGCTCCATCCTGCGCCACGATCCGGACAAGATCCTCGTGGGCGAGATCCGCGATTCCGAGACCGCCCAGATCGCCATCCAGTCCGCCCTCACCGGCCACCTGGTGTTCACCACCGTGCACGCCAACCACACCCTGGACGTGCTGAGCCGCTTCCAGCACATGGGCGTGGAGGTCTACAACTTCGTCTCCGCCCTGAACTGCATCCTGGCCCAGCGCCTGGTGCGCACCCTCTGCACCAAGTGCAAGCGCCCCATGGATGCCCCGGGGCCCCAGGAGCTCAAGGAGAACGGCCTCACCGAGGCCTGGGCCCGCACCGCCACCTTCTACGACAAGGTGGGCTGCATCGAGTGCAGCGGCACCGGCTTCCGCGGCCGCCAGGCCATCATCGAATTCATGGGCCTGAACGACGAACTGCGCGAACTCATCACGCGCCGGGCCTCCATCCGCGAGATCAAGACCGCCGCCCGGAACTACGGCATGCAGAGCCTCCGGGAAAGCGCCGTGGAAAAGGTGCGCCAGGGCGTCACCACCCTGGCCGAGATCAACAAGGTGACCTTCCGGGAAAGCGAATGATTTAATTTTACAAATGGTTGTGTTCACTCATAAGGAAGGGGCGGCCAGACTCGTGGGCTGACCGGCTCCCAAGCCCCTTTCCCGAGGAACCATGACCCGTTTCGCCTCCCTCCTGGCCGCGGCCGCCCTGACGGCCCTTCCCGCCCTCGCCTGGGGCAACCAGGGCCACCGCCTGGCCGCCTCCTTCGCCCTCAAGGACCTGCCCCCGGACGTGGCCCTGTGGTTCAGGTCCCTGGAAGCCACCCTGCCCGATCACGCCAGCGATCCCGATATCTGGAAGGGACAGGACCCCACCGAGCGCCCCCACCACTACCTCAATTGCGAACCCTACGGCGGCCCCGCAGCCGTCCCCCTGGACGAGAACGACGCGCGGAACGCCCTGGGCCCCGATCTCTTCCGGCAGTCCGGCCAGGTGACCTGGACCATCCTGGCCCGGGTCCACGACCTGACGGAGGCCTTTTCCGCCGGCGACCCGTACCAGGTCGCCTACCGGTCCTCCATCCTCTGCCATTACGTGGCCGACCTGCAGGTGCCCCTGCACACCACCACCAACCACGACGGCAAGGAAACCGGCCAGCGCGGGGTCCACCACCGCTGGGAGGAAGGCCTGGTCAAGCGCCTGGTCGACCGGGATGGGTGGGAGCCGGAAATCCGCCCCGCCAGCCTGGGCGCCGACCCCGCCGGGGCCCCCTGGGCCTGGCTCCGGGAAAGCTACGCCCTGGTGGCCGGGGTCCTGCGGGACGATCTGAGCGCCAGCAGCTCCGCCCCCCAGGTGGACGCCGCGGACGCCCCCTACTGGACCGCGTTCATGCAACTGCAGGGCCCCCACGTGAAGGAGCAGCTCACCCTCGCCGCCCAGCGCACGGCCCGCATGATCCTTTTCGCCTGGGACCAGGCGGGCCGCCCCCAGCCACCAGCCGCAAGAACGAGCGCCCACCCCTCCCGGTAGCGCGACTTCGTCTCACCCCTCCTAGCCCCTAAGATAGGTGCATGCGCCTCCCCCTTTTCCTCCTCCTGGCCATCCTCGGCACCCCTTCCCCCCTGGCCGCCTGGGGGCGCCGGGGGCACCGGACGGTCGCGGGTCTCGCCCTCCGGGACCTGCCCCCGGGACCCGCGGCCTGGTTCAAGGGCCAGGAGGCCTTCGTGGAGGACCACAGCAGCGATCCCGACCACTGGAAGGACGACCCCCTGGAAGGCCCCCGCCATTTCATGGAACTGGACCGCTACCCGGGCGGGGTGCCCACCCTCCAGAGCGAAGCCCGGGAACAGGTCGGCCCCGCCGTCTTCCAGCGGTCCGGCCAGGCCCCCTGGGTGATCCAGGACCGGGTGAAGGACCTGGTCCAGGCCTTCCGCAAGGGGGACCGGGCCCAGGTGGCCTACCGGACTTCGATCCTCAGCCACTACGTGGCCGACCTCCACGTGCCGCTGCACACCGTGGCCAATTATGACGGCCAGATGTCCGGTCAAAGGGGCCTCCACAGCCGCTGGGAAACCGGCCTGGTGGATCGCATGACCGGTGAACCGGAGGTGCGCCCCGCCGCCCTGGAGCCGAACCTCCTCCAGGCCCCCTGGCGGTGGCTGGAGGAAACCAACGCCCTGGTGCCCGCCCTCCTGGCCGACGATCGCGCTTCCGACGCCACGGGTTTCCACGGCCGCGACAAGCCCGATCTCTACTGGATGCTCTTCGGCAAGCGCCAGGGCCCGGTGGTGAAGGAACAACTCGCCCGGGCCGGCCAACACACCGCCCAACTCATCCTCCTGGCCTGGACCCAGGCCGGCCGACCCTAGGGGCCCGGCTACGTAATCGCACGTGTCCCGGACGTTCGCCCCGGTTCGTTGCTGCGGGCCAAGCCCGCAGCAACGGAAGGCTCTCATCCCATGGTTGGGCCTGTGTTTTCACCCATTGGCCCCGACCCACCTCAGGGCCTCTCTTCGCGTGCTGCGAGGAGGGCATTGGACCGCGCCAACGCTAGCATGGGAGCCGCTCTCCTCGCCTGGGCCTTCCAGGAGAGCCCTTCCCTTCCGAATTCTCGTCTGCTCAACGAAGTGAGTTGGGCGTAGCACAGCCCCAAGATCTCTTCCGCACGCCTCCGTCATCGCCGGCTTGGCCGGCGATGACGAAACAGGGCGAACGTCTGGGACACGTACCAATACGAGCCAGGCTCCTACCCCCCCCAGTTGGACCGGGGGGCATCGGGCGGAGGGTTTCTACTGGGGCCGGGTCCAGCGCAGCACGGGCTTCCGGGCGGCGGTGGTCTCGTCCAGGCGGCGCATGGGGGCCAGCACCGGGGCCTGGTGAAGGGCCTCGGGGTTCTCGGCGGCCTCCCGGGCGATGTCCTTCATGGCGTCGATGAAGGCGTCCATCTCCTCCTTGCCCTCGCTTTCGGTGGGCTCGATCATGAGCGCCCCGTGGACGATGGCCGGGAAGTAGATGGTGGGCGGGTGGAAGCCGCGGTCGATGAGCCCCTTGGCCACGTCCAGGGTGTGGATGTCGTGGGGAGCCAGGAAGCTGTCGTCGAAGATCACCTCGTGGAGGGTGGGCGTCTGGTATTCCAGGTGGTACGTGCCCTCCAGCTGCTTGCGGATGTAGTTGGCGTTGACGATGGCGCGGAGGGTGGCCGCCCGGAGGCCGTCGCCGCCGTGGCTGGCGCAGTAGGTGAGGGCCCGCACCAGGATGCCGAAATTCCCGAAGAAGGTGTGGACCTTGCCCATGCTCTGCGGGCGGTCCCAGTCCAGCCGGTAGGTGTGGACGGGCACCTGGCCCTCGCCCACCGCCTTCGTCTCCCGCACCACGACGGGCCGGGGCAGGAAGGGCTCCAGGGCCGCGGAGCAGGCCACGGGACCGGATCCCGGGCCGCCGCCTCCGTGGGGGGTGGAGAAGGTCTTGTGGAGGTTCAGGTGCATGACGTCCACGCCGAAGTCCCCGGGCCGCGCCACGCCGACCAGGGCGTTCATGTTGGCGCCGTCCATGTAGACCAGGCCGCCCACGGCATGGAGGGCCTCGCAGATGTCCTTGATGCGGTATTCGAAGATGCCCAGGGTGTTGGGGTTGGTGATCATGAGGCCCGCCACCTCCTCGCCCAGCTCGGCCAGGAGGGTCGTGAGCCCCTTCTTCACCTTGCCTGAGGCGTCGGTGACATCGGCGAAGCTCACGGTGCCGTCGCCCTGGGAGGCGATCTCCACCACCTCGTAGCCCGCCATGGCCGCCGTGGCCGGGTTGGTGCCGTGGGCGCTGTCGGGGATGAGGATGACCCGGCGCTTGCGGCCGTGGGCCACGTGGAAGGCGCGGATGAGCATGGCGCCGGTGAGCTCGCCTGCGGCGCCGGCGCTGGGCTGCAGGGTCACCGCGGCCAGCCCGGTGATCTCCTTCAGCCATTCCTGGAGGGTGTGGATCACCGCCAGGTTGCCCTGCACGTAGGGAGCGGCGGTCATGGGGTGGCTGTCGCAGAAGCCGTCCAGGCCCGCGGTCTTCTCGTTGAGCCGGGGATTGTGCTTCATGGTGCAGGAGCCCAGGGGATAGAGCCCGTCGTCCACGCCGTAGTTCCACTTGGAAAGGCGCGTGAAATGCCGGATGACGTCCACTTCGGTGACCGAAGGCATCGCGTCGAAGGAGGTGCGGCGCAGGTGGGCCGGACGGGTGTCCTTGGCGGCGGGCACATCCAGTTTGGGCAGGTCCATGCCGATCTTGCCGGCCACGGAGCGTTCGAAGATGAGGGGTTCGCGGGTGCGGTTCATCATGGCTTCGTCCTTATGCGACCACGCTGGGAACGCGGGCCAGCACCTCGACGAGGTGCTCGATCTGTTCGCGGCTGTTGAGTTCCGTGGCGCACCACAGGATCCGGTTCTTGAGGTTGGCGGCGTAGGGGCTCAGGTCCAGGCCCGGCAGGATGCCCTCCTTGGCGCATTCCGCCTGCAGGGTGGCCATGTCCCCCTTGTACTCCGTCACGAACTCGTTGAAGAAGGGCGCGTCGAAGGGCGCCGTGAAATCCGGCAGCTCCAGGAGGCGTTCCCGGAGGAACTGCGCCTTGGCGGCGTTCTGGGCGGCCAGGCCCTGGAGGCCTTCGGGGCCCGCCAGCTGCAGGTAGATGTTGGCGCGCAGCGCCACCAGCCCCTGGTTGGAGCAGATGTTGCTGGTGGCCTTGTCCCGGCGGATGTGCTGCTCCCGGGCGGTGAGGGTCAGGACGTAGCCGGTGGCCCCGTCCAGGTCCTTGGTCTGCCCCACCACGCGGCCGGGGATCTCGCGCTTCTGCGCGTCCTTGACCGTGAGGAAGCCCAGGAAGGGACCGCCGAAGTTGGGGCGGTTCCCGAAGGACATCGCCTCGCCGCAGGCCATGTCGGCGCCGGCGCGGCCCGGGGCCTGGAACCAGGCCAGGGAGAGGGCCTCCTGGGTCACGGACACCACCAGGGCGCCCGCGGCGTGGGCCAGCTCGCCGATGGCCCCGAGGTCCTCCACGCAGCCCAGGAAGTTCGGGTAGCCCACCAGGAACGCCGCGACGTCGCCGTTGAGCTTGGCCTTGAGGTCCTCCAGGTCGGTCACGCCGTCCTTGAGGTCCACCACCACCAGCTTCAGGCCCTCGTGGGGCGTGATGTTGGTGCAGAGCACCTCCTGGTAGTGGGGGTGCAGGCCCTGGGAGATGAGGATGGTGTTCTTCTTCTTCTGGAGCCGCACCGCCATGAGCGCCGCTTCCACGCAGGACGTGCCGCCGTCGTAGAGGCTCGCGTTGCCCACCTCCAGCCCCGTCAGGTCGCACATGAGGGTCTGGTACTCGAAGATGTGCTGGAGGGTGCCCTGGCTGATTTCCGGCTGGTAGGGCGTGTAGGCCGTGAACCACTCCTGCCGGCTGATCATCTGATCGACCGCGGAGGGCACGAAATGGTCATAGGCCCCCGCCCCCAGGAACCGGGCCGTGAAGGCCGTGTTCCGGTTGGCCAGGCCCTGCAGTTCCGCCAGCACTTCCTGTTCGGACAGCTGCCCGGGAAGCTTCAGTTCCCGGTTGAGGCGAAGGGATTCGGGGATCCCCACCAGGAGCTCCTCGGCCCTCTGGACGCCTATGGCGTCAAGCAGGGCGCGATCCTCCGAAGGGGCCGTGGGCAGGTAGCGCATAGGGCAACCTCATAAAGAATGGAAACGAAGATCAATCGTTCACAGATGAAGGGTACCATGCCGGGAGACCCCATGCCTCGCCTTCAGGGGTTCCGGATGGGGTGTGACGGTTTTCACCCGGCTGTTCCCATGGAACCGATCCTCCAGCAGAATCATGGAAACCGGAGGCCCCATGCGCATCATCCCCGCCCTCGTCCTCGGCATCCCCCTGGTCGCCCAGGCCGTCAACCCCGTGCAGGAACGCGCGGAGCGCTTCCTGAAGGTGGTCGAGGCCGGCTACCAGGCCCTCACCTACGTACAGCAACAAGCCAGCTGGGCAGCCAGCACCGATGTGAAGCCCGTCCACGACGCCTCCGCGGAGACCGCCGGCAAGGCCCTGGCCGCCTTCAACGGCAACCCCGTGCTGATCCTGGAGGCCCGGGATCTCCTGCGGCACAAGGACCAGCTCCAGGAAACCACCTGGCGGGAGCTGGAATGGGTCCTCTTCAACGCCGCGGAGGGCCCCATGACGAACCCCCGGCTCACCGGGGACCGCATCGCCGCCGAAACCCTCCAGGCCTCCCTCATGAACGGCTTCACCTGGCACCTGGATGGCAAGCCCATTTCCGCCAACGGCCTGGATGACATCCTCGCCTCCAGCAACGACCTCGCCCGGCGCCGCCAGGCCTGGGAGGCCTCCAAGGAGAACGGCATCCCCCTGCGGGAAAACCTCCTCCGCCTGCGGGATCTCCGCAACGGATGCGCCCGGGAACTGGGCTACCCGGACTACTTCGCGCTGCAGGTGGCCAAGCACGGCATGACCCCTGCCGAAATGGTCGACATGCACCACCGTTTCCTGAAGGAGCTGCGCCCCCTCTACCTCCAGCTCCACACCTGGGTGAAATACGAGATGGCGAAGAAGTATCACCAGCCCGTGCCCCGCACCATCCCCGCCCACTGGATCAACAACCGCTGGAGCCAGAACTGGACCGGGTTCGTGGAGGGGGTGGACTTCGACCCCTACTTCAAGGGCTGGACCCCCGAAAAGGTCGTCAAGACCGCCGAGAACTTCTACGTGGGCCTGGGCTTCCCCAAGCTCCCGGCCTCCTTCTGGGCGAAATCCGACCTCTACCCCGTGCCCGCCGGTTCCGAGCGGAAGAAGAACAGCCACGCCTCCTGCTGGCACCTGGACCTGGACACCGACGTGCGCGCCCTCATGAGCGTCGAGCCCAACATGGAGTGGTTCGGCACCTGCCACCACGAACTGGGCCACGGCTACTACTTCATCAGCTACACCAACCCCGCCGTCCCCCCCCTGCTGCGCACCAGCGCCAATCCCTCCTTCCACGAAGGCATCGGCGAGCTCATCGCCCTGGCCACCCGCCAGATCCCCTACCTGAAATCCACCGGCGTCCTGCCCCCCGGCTACCAGCCCGACGCCATGAAGATCCTCCTCAACGACGCCCTGGAAGTGGCCATCCCCTTCATGTTCTGGGCCAGCGGCACCATGACCGAATGGGAGGCGGAGTTCTACGGCAAGGCCATGCCCGCCGACAAGCTCAACGAGCGCTGGTGGCAGATCGTCAAGGAGGAGCAGGGCGTGGAGCCCCCCTCCCCCCGGGACGAGCGCTTCTGCGACCCCGCCACCAAGACCCACATCAACGACACCCCCGCCTACTACTACAACTACGCCATGGCGACGGTCTTCAAGTACCAGATGCACGACTACATCTGCCGGAACATCCTCCACCAGGACGTGCACGCCGCCGACTACTCCAACCGCAAGGACGTTGGGGCCTTCCTCAAGGCCTTCATGGAGAAGGGCGCCACGGTGGACTGGCGCAAGCTCCTCAAGGACACCACCGGCGAGGATCTCTCCACCCGCGCCATGGCCGAGTACTTCCGGCCCCTCACCCAGTGGCTGGAAACCCAGAACAAGGGCCGCCAGATCGGCTGGGACTAGCCCACCGTATCGATCAGGCTGCCTGACGAGGGCTTCCCGCCCTGCTTGGCGCCCTTGGCCGCCAGTTCCACCGCCGCCTGGGAGGCCATGGACGAGGCGGCCGCTGCCACCGACCGATCCTGCCCCGAAGGGTCGGCCGGCGCCATGGCCGCCGCCATGATGCGGGAGGCTTTGGCGAGGGTGGCCTGGGGATTGCCCTTCACCGGCGAGGTGTCCACGGACACTTCCCCGCCCACCGCGTAGTTCCGCCCATCCGGCCCCCGCTGGTAGGCGTAGCTGGCCCCCGAGGTGACGACGCCCGCCCCGGCGGCGATGTGGGCCGCCTCGTGGGCCTTCACGGCCGCATCCCGGGCCTGGAGCTTGGCCACCTGGGCTTTGGCCTCCGGGGAAAGCTCCAGAGTGTCGGCGCCACCCGCCTTCCGTCCCTTGGGATCGGCCCCCTGGGCACCGCCCGGCTTTCCGCCCGCACCCTGCCCTGCCCGGACGGGATCCGCGGTGGGTGGGGTGGGGGAAAGGGAGGGAATGGCGTCTGCCATGGCACTTCATTATCGGCCCCGGCACCTTCCAGGATGAGGCTTTTTGCGCCCGGAGCCGCTGTTCCACGTGGAACAGCGCGGTTCCGGACCTCCCCTTTGGGTTACTCTGGAGGCATGCGTTGCCCCTTCTGTGGCCATATCGAAGACAAGGTGGTGGATTCCCGTGAATCCCGGGAAGGGGACGCCATCCGGAGGCGCCGGGAGTGCCTCAAGTGCGGGCGGCGCTTCACCAGCTACGAACGCCTGGAGGAGCTCCCCATCCTCATCGTGAAGAAGGACGGCCGCCGGGAGGCCTTCGATCCCCACAAGCTCATGCGGGGCATGACCGCCGCCTGCCAGAAGCGCCCCGTGCCCCTGGGCAGGCTGGAGGAGGTCGCCGGGGACATCCAGGCCCGCCTCATGGAAATGAGCGACCGGGAATTGCCCAGCCGCCAACTGGGCGAGATGGTCATGGACGCCCTCAAGGGCCTGGATTCCGTCGCCTACGTGCGGTTCGCCAGCGTGTACCGGGATTTCAAGGACCTCCCCGACTTCGTGAAGGCCCTGGAGGGCCTGATGGTGCCCCCCCCCAGCCCCGTTCCCGCCGCCCGCCCCACAGTCCCGGTGCGGCCCGCCCCCCCGCGGCCCAAGGCCCAACCCCAGCCCCCCCCGGCCGATGGCCTTCCCTTCGCGTCCACCCCGCTCTTCCCGGGGGTCGAACCCGAGCCGCCCGGCCATCCCAAGCGACGCAAGACCCGCTGACGCGCATCAAGTTAAACTGAGACCCCGAGGTATGCCGTGGCCGAAGAAATCCTAGCTCCCCAGACCGTGGACGAGTCCCCCAAGATCCCGGACGTCCTGCCCGTCCTGCCCCTGCGGGACGTGGTCGTCTACCCCTACGTGATCCTCCCCCTCTCCGTGAGCCGCGAGAAGTCCCTGCGGGCCGTGGACACGGCCCTGGTGGAGAACCGCATGATCCTCCTGCTGTCCCAGAAGCAGATGGAAATGGACGACCCGGGCCCGGAGGACCTCTACAAGGTGGGCACCGCGGCCCTCATCATGCGCGTTCTGAAGCTCCCGGACGGCCGTGTCCGGGCCCTGGTCCAGGGCCTCCAGCGCGTGCGGGTGGAGTACTTCACGGAAACCGAGAGCCAGTTCAAGGCCAAGGTGGAAGTGCTTTCCGAATCCGAGATCGCCGAACGGAACATCGAGCTGGACGCCCTCCTGCGCTCCGTGAAGCAGACCCTGGAGAAGGCCGTGGCCCTGGGCAAGAACCTGCCCCAGGAAGTGCTCGTCATCGCCTCCAATCTGGACAGCCCCGGGCGCCTGGCGGACCTGGTGGCCTCCAACCTGGATCTCAAGCCGCCCCAGATGCAGGAGGTGCTGGAGATCGCCAACCCCACCCAGCGCCTGAAGCGCGTGAACGAACTCCTCATGCGGGAAATCGATCTCCTGGAAGTGCAGCAGAAGATCACCATGGAAGCCCGCGGCGAAATGGACAAGAGCCAGCGGGAGTACTACCTGCGCCAGCAGCTCAAGGCCATCCAGCAGGAGCTGGGCGAGGGCAGCGAACTGGCCGAGGAGATCCAGGCCTTCCGGGACAAGATGGCCAAGCTGAAGGTCCCCGAGGAGCCCCTCCTGGAGATCGACCGCAACCTCAAGAAGCTCGAGCGCATGCACCCGGACAGCAGCGAGACCGCCGTCACCCGCACCTACCTGGAATGGATGACGGAAATGCCCTGGGGCACCCTCACCGAGGACAACCTGGACCTCAAGGAGGCCAAGCGCATCCTGGACGAGGACCACTACGGCCTGGAGAAGATCAAGGACCGCCTCGTGGAGTACCTGGCGGTGCGCAAGCTGAACCCCGAGCACAAGGGCACGATCCTCTGCTTCGTGGGCCCTCCGGGCACCGGCAAGACCTCCCTGGGCAAGAGCGTCGCCCGGGCCCTGGGCCGGAAGTTCAACCGCATCTCCCTGGGCGGCGTGCACGACGAAAGCGAAGTGCGGGGCCACCGCCGCACCTACGTGGGGGCCATGCCCGGACGGATCATCCAGGCCCTCCACCAGGTCAAGTCCATGAACCCCGTGATCATGCTGGACGAGGTGGACAAGATCGGCCGGGACATGCGGGGCGATCCCTCCGCCGCCCTCCTGGAGGTCCTGGACCCCGAACAGAACCACACGTTCCGGGACCACTACATGAACGTGCCCATCGACCTGAGCCAGGTGCTCTTCCTCACCAACGCCAACGAGCTGGATCCCATCCAGCCCGCCTTCCGGGACCGCATGGAGATCATCCACCTCTCCAGCTACACCCTGGAGGAGAAGGTGGGCATCGCCGAGCGCCACCTGATCCCCCGCCAGCTGGAAAAGAACGGCATCACCGAAAAGCAGCTGGTCTTCAGCACCAAGGGTCTCCAGGCCATCATCACCGGCTACACCCGCGAGGCGGGCCTGCGCCAGCTTGAGCGCGAAATCGGCACCGTCTGCCGCAAGGTGGCCCGCAAGGTGGCCGAAGGCGACCTGAAGACGAAGATCACCCTCAGCGAAAAGAACGTCCATGACCTGCTGGGCCCCGTGAAGCTGCTGCAGGACGAGCGGCTCAAGGCCCCCCGGGTGGGCGTGGTCACCGGCCTCGCCTGGACCTCCACGGGCGGCGAGGTGCTCTTCGTGGAGGCCCTCAAGATGCCCGGCAAGGGCGCCCTGGTCCTCACGGGCCAGCTGGGTGACGTCATGAAGGAAAGCGCCCAGGCGGCTCTCAGCTACATCCGCAGCCGCAGCGACGCCTTCGAGATCGACCCGGAAGTCTTCCAGAAGAACGACCTCCACATCCACTTCCCCGAGGGCGCCATCCCCAAGGACGGCCCCAGCGCCGGCCTGGCCATCGCCACCGTGCTCCTGTCCGTCCTGAAGGGCCTGCCCGTCCTGAACACCCTGGCCATGACCGGGGAGATCGACCTCCGGGGCGAGGCGCTGCCCATCGGCGGCCTCAAGGAAAAGGCCCTGGCCGCCCTGCGGGTGGGCGTCCGGGAGGTCGTCATCCCCTTCGCCAACCAGAAGGACCTGGAGGAGATCGCCCCCGAAGTGCGCAAGAAGCTCCGCTTCCACCCCGTCAAGCACGTGGAGGAGGTCTTCGAGATGGCCCTGGACGGGTGGATCCGTCCCGAAAAACGCAAGAAGCCCCGCGCCCGGAAATGACGGCGCAGCACGCCCGAATCTGAAATGCCCTAGGCCTGCCCACCGAGGTCCCCGTGAGTCTGTTCGGTAATCTGTTCACGAAATTCAAGCAGGGACTCCAGCGAACCCAGGAGCTGGTCCTGGCCCCCATGGGCCGGCTCCTGGGCCTGCGCCGCCTGGACGAGGACCAGCTGGAGGAACTGGAGGATCTCCTCCTCCAGGCCGACCTGGGCGTGCACGGCGTCAAGCGCCTCATGGACCGGCTCCGGTTCGAAATGAAGCGCTCGGGGGACATCGACCCCAAGGCGGTGCTGAAGGACGAGCTGCTGAAGATCCTCCGCCAGGTGCCCCCCCGCCCCTTCCTGGCCCGGGGGACCCAGGTGTGCCTCCTGGTGGGCGTGAACGGCGTGGGCAAGACCACCACCCTCGGGAAGCTGGCCGCCCACCTCAAGGACCGGGGCGAGGATGTCCTGGTGGTCGCCGGCGATACCTTCCGGGCGGCGGCCATCGATCAGCTGGAGCTATGGGGCACCCGGGCGGGCGTCCCCGTCATCCGCAACCAGATGGGCGGAGACCCCGCCGCCATCGCCTTCGACGGCGCCACCAGCGCGCTGGCCAAGGGCATTCCCTGGGTGCTGGTGGACACCGCCGGCCGCCTCCACACCAAGGATCACCTCATGCGGGAGCTGGACAAGATCCGCCGCAGCCTCCAGAAGGTCATCCCCGAGGCCCCCCACCGGGTCATCCTCGTCCTGGACGCCACCACCGGGCAGAACGGACTGGTGCAGGCCGAGGCCTTCAAGCAGGCCGCCGGCATCACCGACCTCATCCTCACCAAGCTGGACGGCAGCGCCAAGGGCGGCATCGCCGTGGCCATCCTGGAGCGCCTCAAGCTTCCCATCGCCTTCGTGGGCGTTGGCGAGCAGGTGGACGACCTGATTCCCTTCGATCCCGAAACCTTCGTGGACGGCCTCCTCGATGTGTGAACGGCCCCTCACGGACCTCCTGGCCTGGGAACTCGCCTGCGGCGGGCCCTTCCCGGATCCGGAATCCCTGACGGGAGACGAGCATTTCATGGCCTTGGCCATCCGGCAGGGCATGGGCGGCGTGGGCCTCAGCAGTCCCAATCCCCCCGTCGGGTGCGTCCTGGTCCAGGATGGTTCCGTCATCGGCCAGGGGGTCCACACCCGCGCCGGCGATCCCCACGGCGAGATCATGGCCCTCCGGGACGCGGAAATCCGCGATCAGGACACCCGGGGCGCCACCGCCTACGTCACCCTCGAACCCTGTTGCCACCATGGCCGCACCCCCCCCTGCACCGACGCCCTCATCCGCGCGGGGATCACCCGGGTGGTGGTGGGGGTGAAGGACCCCAACCCCCGGGTGGACGGGGGCGGCATCGCCATCCTCCGCTCCCATGGCGTCCAGGTGGCGGAATCGGTCCTGGGCCTTGCCTGCTCCCGTTTCCACGCCCCCTTCTTCAAGCTCATCCGCACGGGCCTGCCCTGGGTGGTGCTCAAGCTGGCCCTGGGGGCCGACGGCTCCCTGGGCCCCGAAGGCCAGAGCACCCAGGTCACCTCGCCGGAAATCCAGAACCTGGCCCATGCCCTCCGCAGGGCCACCGAGGCGCTGGTGGTGGGCCGCTGGACCGTGGAGGTGGATGACCCCCGCCTCACGGATCGGTGGCCCCGCCCCACGGCCCCCCATCGTCAGGCCCTCCGGGTGGTCCTGGACAGCCACGGGCGCCTGCCCGGTACCCGCAAGGTCTGGCTGCCGGTCGCCGGCCAACCCGTCCTGCGCGCCCTGGCGGAGGACTGCCCCCCCATCCGGGGCGTCGAGGACCTTCAGCTCCCGCCGGGCCCCGGGGGGGTCAGCCTGAAACACCTCCTCCACGAACTGGCCGCCCGGGGCGTGGGGCGGGTGCTGTTCGAAGGCGGAGGCATCCTGGCCCGGCAGCTTCTCGACGAAGGGCTGGTGGACGAATTCCACCGGTTCGTGTCGGATGAGCCTGCCCACGGCAAGCCGGTTCACCTGGACACCACCCGCTTGGCCACCCAGAGGATCCGGGCCACCTTCCCGGGCGGCACCTGGGACGTGCTCGCCGTCCTCTGATCAGCCGCCGCCCACCAGGCGAACCACCTCCAGGCGGTCGTGGTCCCGCAGCTCCGTGGTCCCATAGCTGGCCTTGCGCACCACTTCTCCGTTGAGTTCCACCGCGCTGCCGAATCCCGGGAGCATCAGCCACTGGGCCAGGTCCGCCACCGTGGCCAGTTCCGGCGTCTCCCGCTCCCTGCCGTTGAGGATCAGCCGCACGCCCTACCTCGCCGCGTCCGCCGCCAGGAATCCGGTTTCCAGGTCGGCCTTGAGGTCCGCCTCGTCCTCGATGCCCACGGAAAAGCGCAGGAGCCCGTCGGTGATGCCGAGCCGGGCCTTGACCTCGGGCGGCGTGCGCAGGTGGCTCATGCTCGCCGGGTGCTGGATGAGGCTCTCCACGCCACCCAGGCTCACGGCCCGGGTGATGATGCGGAGCGCCTCGCAGAACCGTTGGCCGGCCACCAGGCCTCCCCGCAGATCGAAGCTCATCATGGCGCCGTATCCGCCGTTCATCTGGCGCGTGGCCACCTCATGGCCCGGGTGGTCCTTGGTGCCGGGATAGTCCACCCGGGCCACCTGGGGCTGCCAGAGCAGCCAAGCTGCCAGGGACTGGGCGTTATCCGAGGCCCGGCGCACCCGCAGGTAAAGCGTCTTGAGGCCCCGGTGCAACAGCCAGGCGGCGATGGGGTCCAGGGTGGGGCCCGTGAGTTTGGTGGTCGCCCAGCAGGCGGCGATATCCGCCTCGCTGCCCGCGATGACCCCCGCCACCAGGTCCGAGTGGCCGCCCAGGTATTTCGTGGCGCTGGAAACGCTCAAGTCGATGCCCAGCTCCACCGGTTTCGTGAAGATGGGCGTCGCGAAAGTGTTGTCGGCGACGGTGCGGACCCCTTTGCGCCGGCCGATGGCCGCGATGGCCGCGAGGTCCGTGACGGCCAGGGTGGGGTTGGACGGCGTTTCCGCAAGGATCAGCCGGGTGCGGTCCGTGACGGCCTCGTCCCACTCCCCGGTATCCAGGGTGTTCTGCACCCAGGTGATCTTCAGCCCCTTGCGGGCCTCCCACCGCCGAAGGAGCTGCTCGGTCCCCAGGTACACCGCCGCCGGGGCCACCACATGGTCCCCCGGCTGCAGGAACGTGTCGAAGACCGTGGCGAAGGCACTCATGCCCGAACTGGTCACCAGCGCTCGCTCGGCCCCTTCCAGGGAGGCCACCACCTGCTGGACCTCACTGAAATTGGGATTCCCCCACCGCGTGTAGAACTGCGGCGGCTCGACGGCATTGGCGAACTCCGCCCCCTCGGCATTTTCCATGAGCTCGAACACCGAGGTCTGGAAGATGGGGGTGGTCACGGACCGGGTTCCGTTGTGCGCCTTGCCGGCGTGGATGGCAGTCGTGCTCAGGCCCCAACCCTTCGGATCCATTCTGAACTCCCCTGGGGCCTTGGCGCGCCCCGCTCCGCGGCCATGGTAACACCCCCGGGGCCGCGCCTCCATGTCACCTTGTCAGGCCGAACACCACCGACAGCGCCGCGACGGCCACCACCACCAGCACCACCACCCGCCAGAGCGTCGGCTGGGGATCGTGCTCCTCCCGGAACCGGGCCGCGGGATCGGTGAGGGCCTCCCGCTCCAGTTCGTCTTCGGGGGCCTCGGCGGGTTCCGGATGCGGGGCCACCAGATCCCGGGAAGCCTGCCCCATGACCACCGCTTTCCAGGCGTCCGGGTCCACGCCGTGCGGGGTTTCCCTTTCGGAGGGTTCTTCCATGGCGTCTCCCTAGCCACCAAGGGCTTCGTCGAGGACTTCGTTCACCATCCGGGGATCGATCTTCCCCTTGCCGGCCTTCATGACCTGCCCCACCAGGAACCCCCGCAGTGCGGCCTTCCCCGCCCGGAGCTCCGCCACCTGGCCCGGGTGGGCCGAAAGCACGCGGCCCACCAGCTCCACCACCGGGGCCCGTTCCGTGACCTGGGCGAGCCCCCGGTCCTTCACGATCTGCCCGGGCTCCCCCTCGCCCCGCACCAGGGCCGGGAAAACGACTTCCTTGGCCGTGTTCAGGTTGATGGTCCCCTGGGCCACCAGGGCGATAAGGCCTCCCAGGAGCGCGGGCGGGATCGGGAGATCCTGGATCCGGCCGGAGCCTTCGTTCAGCGTGCGGCTCACTTCCCCCAGCATCCAGTTCGCGGCCTGCTTCGCGTTCCCGCAGCACCCGGCCGTTTCCTCGAAATAGGCCGCGAATTCGGGCGTCTGGAGCAGCATCCCGGCCTCGTAGGCCGTGAGGCCGTACTGGGCCATGAACCGGGCGCAGCGGGCCTCCGGAAGCTCCGGGAGGGCCGCCCGGGCCTGGGCGACCTCCGCCTCGGAAATGACCAGGGCCGGCAGATCGGACTCCGGGAAGTAGCGGTAGTCCATGGCCGCTTCCTTGCTGCGCTGGCTCCGGGTTTCGCCCCGCTCCGCATCCCAGCCCCGGGTCTCCTGGGGGAAGGGCTCGCCCCTTTCCAGGGCCCCGGCCTGCCGGGCGATCTCGTAATCCAGCGCCAGGCGCACATGGCGGAAGGAGTTGAGATTCTTGATCTCCACCCGGGTGCCCAGGGCCTCGCCGGGGCGCCGCACGCTGATGTTGGCGTCGGCCCGGAAGGACCCCTCCTCCAGGTTCCCGTCGCAGATGCCCAGGAAGGTCACCAGGCGATGGAGGGTCTTGAGGTAGTCCGAGGCCTCCTGCGCACTGCGCAGGTCCGGCGCCCCGACGATTTCCAGAAGCGGCACCCCGGCCCGGTTCAGGTCCACCAGGGAGGTTCCGCCGGGGCCTTCGTGGGTGGACTTCCCCGCATCCTCCTCCAGGTGCGCCCGTTCGATGCCGGCCCGCACCGGGCCTTCCACGCCCCGCACCGCCGGATCCCCGGGAATCGTGACATGCCCGTTCTCCACGATCGCCACGGGCCCCTGGGTGATCTGGTAGCCCTTGGGCAGGTCCGGGTAGAAGTACTGCTTGCGGTAGAAGGTGCTCCTGGGCCGGATTTCCGCCCCCACGGCCAGGCCCAGGCGCAGCGCCGCGGAAACGGCCGCGGCGTTGAGCGCCGGCAGGGCCCCGGGCAGGCCCAGGCACACCGGGCAGGTGCGGGAATTGGGCTCACCCCCATGGGCATTGGGGCACGCGCAGAACATCTTTGAACGGGTGGACAGCTGGATGTGGACTTCCAGACCGATGACCGCCTCGAAACCAGGATTCATGGAACACTCCGGATCCAGTCTATGTCACTTCCCCAGACAGAATCCCGAGAACAGCTGGTCCAGGGACGTCTCCGCCCGGTCTTCCCCCGTGAGCCGCGCCAGCAGGCCCCAGGCGCCCTGGAGCAGGGAGGCGGCGACTTCGGGAGGGGCCGAAGGGTCGAGGCCGTCCAGGAGCTCCATCTGGACCACCAGGTCGTCCAGGATCCCCCGCTGCCGGGCCGTATCCAGGGCGCCCAGGCACGCGTCCGGGGCCAGGCCCCCCAGGAACCGCCTCCCCAGGGCCTCCGCCAGGGGCTCCAGGCTTCCGGTCGCCGCGGAAATGCACGGATCCCCGCTGGGTCCGCCGCCCAGATCCGCCTGGTTGCGCACCGTCAGCACCTTGGCCTGGAAGGGTTCCAGGCGCTCCAGGATGGCCGGGTCCGGTCCGGGGTCCGGCAGGGGCACCAGGTGGAGGATCAGATCCACCTGTTCCAGCACCTCCCGCACCCGGGCCACCCCCAGGCGCTCCACGGGGTCCTCCGTGTGGCGCAGGCCCGCCGTATCGAAGAGGTACAAAGGCAGTCCCGCCCACTGGGCCCGCACTTCCAGCACATCCCGGGTGGTCCCGGGCAGGTCCGTGACGATGGCCCGGTCCTGTCCCGCCAGGGCATTGAACAGGGTGCTCTTGCCGGCGTTGGGCCGGCCCACCAGGGCGATCCGGATCCCGTCCCGCAGCCATTTCGCCCCGGCCGCCCTGCCCTGTTCCACGTGGAACAGGTCGGCCGCGGGGGCCAGGCCCGCCCGCATGGCCTCCACATCGAGGCCGATGCCCTCGTCCTCCCCGTAATCGACGCTGGCTTCCGCCCGGGCCATCCAGGGCGCCAGGATCGCCCTGGCTTCGGCGATCCAGGCCGGGGCGCCGCCGCTCCGGGCCTGGGCCTGGCGCAGCTGCGTGTCCGTCGCCGCGGCGACCAGGTCCCGGAGGGCCTCCGCTTCCAGCAGGGACTGCTTGCCGTTGAGCAGGGCCCTCCGGCTGAATTCCCCCGGTTCCGCCATGCGGATTCCCAGCCCGGCCAGGTGGTCCAGGAACCGCCGCACCAGGAGGGGGTTTCCGTGCAGCTGGAACTCCACCAGATCCTCCCCGGTGTAGCTGTGGGGGCCCGGAAAATGAATCACCAGGCAGCGCTCGCGGAAGCCCTCCCAGGCCAGCGTCCGCAATGCGGCCTGCCGAGCAGGCGGTAACGCCAGAAGGGGCGACAGCCGCTCACCGAGCCCCGTGCCCGAGACCCTCACGACGGCAATGGCCGAGGGAAGGAGCGGGGTCGCCGGGGCGCAGATGGGGTCCAGCATGCCGGCCCCGGGTGCCTAGACCCGGGTCACCTTCAGTGCCTTGAAGGTGCCCGTGCCCTCGCTTTCGGTGGTGAAACCGGGCTGCCGGCTGAGCACCATGTGCACCCAGCGCCTTTCCCGGGGGCTGAGGGACGCGAAGGTGTAGCTGCCGAGGGTCCGGGCCCTTTCCGCGGCCATGCCGGCCATGGCCACCACTTCCTTCATGCGGAAGAGCCGGAAGGACTGCACGTCCAGGTAGGCCTGACCCTTCTCTTCCCGCTCCCCCTGGGCCTCGTGCACCAGGAACTGCAGGGCGTCCAGGCCGAAGCCCTTGTTGGCGGCAAGCCAATGGGCGTCGGGGCCATCCAGCACGATCCGGTTGGGGAAGAGGGTCTCGTCCCCGGAAGGCCCGGGTTCGGCGGTGATCTTCAGGCCCAGGTGGGCGCACCACTGGGCGACGCGTTCGGGGACCTGTTCAAGGGGCAAAGCGGCCTTGCGCATGTTTCCTCCGGATCAGACCACCACGGGCTGGGGTTTGTAGGAACGCATGACCAGCCAGGTCTGCAGGATACCGATCAGGTTGAACATCAGGTAGTAGAGGCAGAGGCCCGACGGGGTGGTGGCGAAGAAGAAGGTGAACATGACGGGCATCATGACCATCATCATCTTGCGCTGGGTGGGGTCGCCCACGGAAGGGGTCATGGCCTGCTGGGCGATCATGGAGACGCCCATGAGGATGGGCAGGACGTAGTAGGGGTCCTGGGCCGAGAGGTCCTTGAGCCAGAAGGCGAAGGGCGCGTGGCGCAGCTCGTACACCGCGTTCAGCATGGACCAAAGGGCGAAGAACACGGGCATCTGGAGCACCATCGGCAGGCAGCCACCCATGGGGTTGTGGCCGTTCTTCTTGTAGAAGGCCATGAGCTCCTTCTGCATCTCGGCCTTCTTGGCCATGTCGTTGCCGAACTTCTCGTACTTGGACTGGAGGGCCTTCTGGTGGGGCTCCAGTTCCTTCATGCGGATCATCTGCACCGTGGTCTTCGTGTTCAGGGGCCAGAGGGCGCCGCGGATGACCAGGGTCAGCAGGACGATGGACCAGCCCCAGTTGGGAACCAGCTGATGGATGCCGCGGAGGATGAGGAAGAGCAGCTGGGCCACCAGGCCGAAGAAGCCGAAGTCCATGACCTTCTGGAAGATCTTGCCGTCCGCCACGTGGCCGGGGGCGTGGAAGGCACCCAGGGCCTCGGCCTGCTTGGGGCCCAGGTAGAGCCGGGCGGAGGCATTGCCCGACGCGTCGGGGAGGAGGTTGTAGCCCTGGGCCACGTCCCGGACGGTGGGGGCGGACGCGTCCCAGATGGCCGCGAAGTACCAGGCGCGCTGGCTCTTGGAGGCCAGATCCACGCCCGCGTCCAGGCCCACCTTGGCGGAGGCGGGGGGAAGCACCTTGCGCTTGGCGCCCACGAAACTGAAGAAGGGATCCTTCAGCATGTCCGCCCAGGCCACGTCCTTGACGCCCTTGGCATCGAGGGTGAAGACCCGGCCCAGCCCATGCACGTTCAACAGATTGGAAGGCATCGGAACAAGGTTCAGCCCGGCGCCCCGGGGGCTGGACCACTGCATCTCCACCACATGGCCCGTGTCGGGCACCCGGTAGGTGAGCCTGTCCCCCTGGGCGGACGTGAAGACGACGTTCCGGCCGCCCTCGACGGCGGTCACGGCGGGATCGCCCTCGAAGCGGCTCTGGAGGGCGCTGCCCAGCCCCGGGAAGTCCAGGGACACCTCGCGGCCCTCCTTGTCCTTGCGGGCCTGGGGCAGGAAGGGGGTCCCGTCCTTCCATTCGATCTGCACCAGGGCGCCGTCCTGCTTGCGCCAGGTGAGGCCGAGGGTCGCGGTCTTAAGGGTGAAGCGGGCCTGGGGATCCACGGCGCCCTGCGCCACGGGGAGCGCGGCGGGAGCGGCCGGCGCGGCCGTGGCGGCGGGCTTCTCCTCCTGGGCCATGCGCACCGCCGGGGGCACCGGCTTGGGAGGATAGAACTTGTTCATGGCGTAGTTGTAGCCCACCAGCATGAGAATGCTGGCGACGACGAAGATCACCATATTCCGGTTGTTCATCGGGATTCCCAACGGCTCAGGGCCAGACGGAGCTGGCCAACGATTTCCAGGTACGAGAATGGGCAGCCCTTCTTGGCGCTGCGTGCGGGACGGACCCACACGACGCCGAGGCTGCCACCTAGCGCAGGTTGTTCACGAAGCACGTGCAGGAAAGCCATCCGTACCCTGCGGCGGAACCGGTTCCTCTGGACGGCGCGCCCCTGCTTGCGCGAGGCGTTCACCAGAAGCATGGGCTCGACGCCTACGGCCGTGCGCCACACCCGGACATCCAGAGCCTGCTCCTTGCCCAACAGGGGGCGGGGAGCCACTTCGGGAACCGCGTGATCCTGGCGCCGCACGACCCGGTAGGTCCCGGCCACCCTCATGGCACTTAGAGTGCGAGGACGTGCCGGCCCTTGGCGCGCCGGCGCTTGAGCACCAGGCGACCGTTCTTGGTCTTCATGCGCGAAAGGAAGCCGTGCGTCTTGGCGCGGCGACGGTTGTTGGGCTGAAAAGTCCGCTTCATGGTCCACCTCATGGCCCCAACCGGAAGGCAAGGGCGAACCTTTGAGGCTACCAGCAGGTCTTCGATCCCTCAACCCCAAAGAGAGGTCCCAACCTCAGGTTCCAGGTGATAAAGTAGTTTT